>DATJUL010000184.1:0-12554 GCA_035502295.1 Allostellaceae bacterium
TCTCGAACGCCGACAGTCGCACATGCTCGCGGAAAATGTCGGCCGGGCCGCGAAAGGAAAACGCCGGGCCGAAGCCGAGCCGCCCGGCGACCTCGCAGATGATCCACCAATCGGCCTTTGCCGCACCCGGCGGCGGCAGCACCGCGCGCTGGCGCGAGATGCGACGCTCGGAATTGGTGACCGTGCCGTCCTTTTCGCCCCAGGCCAACGCCGGCAGCAGCACATCGGCATAGGCCGTCGTATCGGTGTGCGCGACGCAGTCCGAGACGGCGACAAACGGGCAGCGTTGCAAGGCGCGCCGCACGAGGCCGGCGTCCGGCAGGCTGACCGCAGGGTTCGTGCCGATGATCCACAGTGCCTTTATCCGACCGCGATCGACCGCCCGAAACAGATCGACGGCCTTCAGCCCGGCCTGCCCCGCCACCTGCGGCACGCCCCAGAAGCGCGCCACAAGATCGCGCGCCGCATCGTCGAAGCCCATATGGGCTGCCAGCTGATTGGCGAGACCGCCGACTTCGCGGCCGCCCATCGCGTTCGGCTGCCCGGTCAAGGACAGCGGTCCCATGCCGGGGCGCCCAATGCGGCCGGTCAACAGGTGACAGTTGATGATCGCGTTGACCTTGTCGGTGCCGCTGCTCGACTGGTTGACGCCCTGCGAATAAAGGGTGACGACGCGTTCGCTGCGGGTGAACCAGTCGAAGAAGACGGCAACGTCGCGCGGATCGAGGTCACAGACCGCGGCTGCGTCCGGCGTCGCGTGCGCCGCCGCCAACGCTGCCTCGACACCGGTGCAGTGCCGCTCGACGAATGCCGCATCGGCCGCACCGGCCGCCGCGAGGTGCGCCAACAGCCGGTTGAACAGCACCGCGTCGCTGCCCGGCCGCAACGGCAGATGCAGATCGCCCGCTTCCGCGGTCGCGGTGCGGCGCGGATCGATGACAACGAGGCGCGGCGCGGTGCGCGCGTCGCGCGCGGCCTCGATGCGCTGCAACAGCACGGGATGGCACCAGGCGGCGTTCGAACCGACCAGCACGATCAGATCGGCCAGTTCCAGATCGGCATAGCAGCCGGGAACGACATCCGCGCCGAACGCGCGCTGGTGCGCCGTCACCGACGACGCCATGCAGAGCCGCGAATTGGTGTCGATGTTGGCCGAGCCGATGAACCCCTTCATCAGCTTGTTGGCGACGTAATAATCCTCGGTCAGCATCTGCCCGGAGACGTAGAGCGCGACCGCGTCCGGCCCGTGCGTCGCAATCGCTTCGGCAAAGGCCGCGGCCAGCGTGTCGAGCGCGGTGTCCCAATCGGCGGTCGCGCCGCCGATCCGCGGCCGCAGCAAGCGGCCGTCGAGACCGACGCTGTCGCCGAGCGAGGCGCCCTTGAGGCACAGCCGGCCGTAATTGGCCGGATGGTCCGGGTCACCGGCGACGGTCAGCGCGCCGTCGTGCCGGGCGGCAAGGATGCCGCATCCGACCCCGCAATAGGGGCAGCTCGTGCGCACGCTCTCAGGCACGGAGCAAATCCGAATCGTGCTCGACCGCGGCGGCGCGGCCGAACGCGATGGCGCCGCGCATCGTCGTGATGGCGTCGCCGTCGCCGATCAGCCCCTGGTACCACGGGCTGTCGGCGATATCGCCGTACAGCACCGCGCCCACGATCCTGCCGTCGCGCACGACGAGTTTGCGGTAGGTGCCGGCGGCCTCATCGTGCAGCGTGATCTCGTCGTCGCTTTGGGCCTCGGCCATCAGCGCGCCGGCCGAAAACACCTCGATCCCGGTGATCTTCAAGCGCGTCGCCGGCACCTGTGCCGCGAACCGCGCGGTGCTGTCGCCCGCCAATCGCGCGGCGCAGGTTTCCGCCATGTCCCACAGCGGCGGCACCAGCCCATAGCAGCGGCCGCGATGCTCGGCGCACTCGCCGACGGCGTAGATGCCGGCGTCGGAGGTGCACAGGTCGTCGCCGACCAGGATGCCGCGATTGACCTCGATCCCGGCCTGCCGCGCCAGCCCGATCTCGGGCCTGATGCCGATCGCGACGACGACCAGATCGGCCGGTATCTCTTCGCCGGTCGCCAGGCGCACCGCGCGGGCCCGGTCGTCGCCGCAGATCTCTTCGGTCACCGCGTCGGTCACCAGGCGGATGCCGCGAGCCGCGAGATCGCGCTGCAGCAACTGCGCGGCGACGGCATCGAGCTGGCGCTCCATGACGATCGGCATCAGGTGCACGACCGTTGCCGCCATGCCGCGCCGCCGCAGCCCCCAGGCCGCTTCGAGACCGAGCAGGCCGCCGCCGATGACGACGGCGCGCGCGCCGGTCGCTGCGGCTGCGATCATCGTCTCGACATCGGCGAGATCGCGGAACGCACAGACGCCGGGGAGGCCGAGGCCCGCGATCGGCGGGGCCAGCGGTCGCGATCCGGTCGCCAGCACGAGGCGATCGTAATCGCGGCGCCGCCCTGCGGCGGAGATGACCCGGCGGGCGACCGGGTCGATCGCGACGACGGCATCGCCGGTGAACAGCGCGATACCGTGCTCGGCATACCAATCGTGCGGCTGGATCGCGATGTCGCCGTGCTCGGTCTCGCCCGCCAGGACCGCGGAAAGCAGAATGCGGTTGTAGGCCGGGCGGGGGTCGGCGCCGAAGACGGCGATGTCGAAACGGTGCGGCGCGCCGGCGACGAGCGCCTCGATCAGGCGGGCACCGGCCATGCCGTTGCCGACGACGACCAGCCGTTCCCGGTCAGCGGTCATGCCGCCTCGCGTGGGTTGCTCCGGCGGCGCCTTTCTCCGAACCCCATCGACGAGCGTCCTTCGACGAGGACAACGCGCACCGCCATCCGCTGTTCGCGCCTGCTCACGGGGCCCGTCGATGCAGCCCACGTGCCAACTCGAAGCGGGCGCAAATTCAACCGGTTGTGGCGCCTGCCGGCCCAGCCGCCGCGGATGATGCGGCGCAAATAGGCGGGGTGCTCAAATTCTTCGCAGGGGGACGGAAGGCCGATCCATCGCGCGCGCCGGCGGCGTGCCGCGATCACCCGCGCGGCAGGCCGCAGGTGAAGCGGTCGGCCTCTCTGGCCGGGGCGAAGGGCGACGATGGATTCCCCAATTGCAAGCCCATCGATCGGCAGAACGATAAAAATCGATCTGGTGGACGATTTTGATTTTTTTGAAAAGATTGGAGGGTTGTTGCGCTTCCGGTGCGCCGAAATACTGCTTCAGCCGGTAGACAATTTGAGTATTTTGCGAATGAGACTTGACTCGGAGGGCGCCGGGCCGCATATAGGACGCACAGGGTTCGCGCTCGTCATTCGAGCGACGTGATCGGGCTGCGTGAGTAGAGCTCGGCCCGATCTTTATTGCCCCTGTTCATCCGGACCGTCCCGATCACGCGGGTCGTCTTCACCCTAGCGAGGGCGGCCATCGATGCGGCCCGGCCGGCCTTCGCCCCGATCCTGGCCGTGAAGGAACACCCTGGTTGCCGACCACTTTTGCCGAATTCGCCCTGCTGCCGCCGATTGTCGATGCCGTTGCGGCCGAGGGCTACACCACGCCGACCCCGGTCCAATTGCAGGCGATACCGTTTGTGCTTGCCGGCCGCGACCTCTGCGGCATCGCCCAGACCGGGACCGGCAAGACCGCGGCCTTTGCCTTGCCGATCCTGCACCGCCTCAGCGAGCAGCCGCGAGTGACACCGCGCCAGGCCTGTCGCGTGCTGGTGCTCAGTCCGACCCGCGAGCTGGCCAGCCAAATCGCCGAGCGCTTTCAGGCCTACGGCAGTCGATTGCCGCTGTGCACCGCGGTCGTGTTCGGCGGCGTGCCGCTCGCCGCGCAGCAGCGGCGCCTGGCGCCCGGCGTCGACATCGTGGTGGCAACCCCGGGTCGGCTCCTCGATCTGATCGATCGGCGCGCGTTGAGCCTGTCGCGCGTTGAAATCCTGGTCCTCGACGAAGCCGACCGGATGCTCGATCTCGGTTTCATTCACGCCCTGAAGCGGATCATCACGCTGCTGCCGCGGCGGCGGCAGACATTGTTGTTCTCGGCGACGATGCCGCGCGCGATCGCCGAACTGGCCGAAGCCTATCTCGACGATGCGGTCAAGGTGACGGTTGCGCCCGCGGCGACCACGGTCGAACGGGTCGAGCAGGGCGTGATGTTCGTCGCCAGCGAGCGCAAGCGCGATTTGCTCGCGACGCTGCTGCATGACCCGAGCTTCGAGCGCGTGCTGGTGTTTACCCGCACCAAGCACGGCGCCGATCGCGTCGTCCGGCATCTCGCCGGCGCCGGCATCGAGGCCGCTTCCATTCACGGCAACAAATCGCAGCCGCAGCGCGAGCGCGCGCTCGCCGGCTTCCGCAGCGGCGCGGCCCGCGTCCTGGTCGCGACCGATATCGCCGCGCGCGGCATCGATGTGGACGGCGTATCGCACGTCATCAATTTCGACCTGCCGAACGTCGCGGAAGATTATGTGCACCGTATCGGGCGGACGGCGCGGGCGGGCGCCGCCGGTACGGCGATCGCGTTCTGCAGCGACGCGGAGAGAGCCTATCTGCGCGACATCGAAAAGCTGACGCGGCGCGCGGTTCCGCTGATACCGCTGCCGACGCATGCCCCGGCCCTTCGCGACGCCATTATGGCAGAGCCGCGGAGATCGTCGGCAACCGGCGCGGCGCGCGGAGGCGCGCAGCCGGCGTCGTCGGCACTGCCGCAATTCCTGCGCCGGAACCCCGCAGCGCGGCGAAACGCCGACACCGCTCGAAACCGAACCGGTGAATGGAGATGAAGAGGAGCGATCTCTTCGTTTCCGTTCCTGACCCGCAAAGCAGAGACGCACACCGTCGTGAGGCGGCCCGAATACGCGCGCTTGTCGCAAGCGCGACAACGTCCGTCATGAAGAGGCATCTGGAGGATCGCGCACGGGCGCATGAATGGCTCGCCGGCCGCGACGGCGAGATAGCCGATTAAGCCGGCTATCCGCGTCCGGTGAGCGCGGCGGCATACGCTTTGCATTTCCCCTGACAATCATGAGGAGCCGATGCCGTTCAAGCCGAACTACCGCTTCGAGCGCTTGGAGCGCGAGCGCCTGAAAAAAGCCAAAAAAGACGAAAAATTGCGCCGTCAGCAGGAGCGGACGGCGCCGCGCGACGAGCAAAATCCGGAAGTTGCCGATGACACGGTGCCGCCCCCGGCGTTGAAGCAGCAGTCGCCAATCTGAGCCTGCTATCGGATCGCCTGCCGACGAGGCATGCCGGGCATCCTGTCTCGGTCGCGGCGGAGGGCGCGAACGCAGCGGGGTGGCTTGACATCCGCTGCTGCGGTCAGCAAGCGCGATGCCGGCGCCGCCGGCCGCGCATCGCGATCACAATCCAAGATAGAATTTGCGGACGAGTTCGTTGTTGTTGAGTTCGTCGGCGTCGCGGCCCTCGAACGCGATCTGGCCGTGCACGATCACGTAACCGCGGTCGGCGATGCGCACCGCCTGGTTGAAGTTCTGCTCGGCCATCAGCACGGTGAGCTCGAAGCGCTCCTTCAATTCCTTGATCTTGTCGATCGTTCGGCTGACGAGGATCGGCGCGAGGCCGACCGACGGCTCGTCGATCAACAGAATGCGCGGCGCCGACATCAGCGCGCGGCCCAAGGCCAGCATCTGCTGCTCGCCGCCCGACATGCTGCCGGCCAATTGCCGGTGCCGCTCCCTGAGGCGCGGGAAGGTCTCGTAGCAGGAGCCGAGGTTGCCGGCGATCGCGCTGCGCGCCGATTTGCGGAACGCGCCGAGGAGCAGATTTTCCTCGACCGTCAGCTTCGGAAACAGGCGCCTGCCCTCCGGCACCAGCGCGATGCCGAGATCGACGATCTCCTCGGTCGAGCGGCCGACGAGATCGAGCCGTTTGCCGTCGATTTCGGCCGTGATGCTGCCAGAGGTCGGCCGCAGCATGCCCATCACGCATTTCATCAGCGTCGATTTGCCGTTGCCGTTGGTGCCGAGCAGGGTCACGGTCTCGGCGTGGCCGACCGACAGCGAGATGTTTTCCAACACACGCACCGAGCCGTAGCCGGCGTTGACGCCGCTGATCGCCAGGCTATTCGCCAAGACAAGCCCTTTCGCGATGCGTCATCACCGGGCTTGACCCGGTGATCCAGCGACGACGGGAGATGGCCGGGTCAGGCCCGGCCATGACGAGAGCGGGTGGAAAGGGGCCCGGGGCATCCTATTCGCCAAGATAGGCCCTTTCGACCTCGGGGTTGCGCACGACCTCCTCGGGCGGACCGTCGGCGATCTTCTGCCCGGCGACGAGCACTGCGAGGCGCGTCGAAAAGCTCATGACCGCGCGCATGATATGCTCGATCAGCACGATCGTGATGCCGCCCTCGTTGAGGCGGAACAGGACGGCGAGGATCTCCTCGACCTCGGACGGCGACAGCCCGGCCATCGCTTCGTCGGCGAACAACAGGCGCGGCTGGGTCGCGACCGCGCGCGCCAGTTCGAGCTTGCGCATCTCGACTTGGGTCAGGTCGCGCGGCAGCCGGCGCGCCTTGTCGCCGAGGCCGACCTCGCGCAGCAACTCGTGGCAGCGCGTTTCGACCTCCGCGGTGCCGAGCCGCTGGCCGGCGCGGGCATTGACCGCGTAGAGCGACGGCACGCGCAGATTGTCGATCAGGCTGAGCGTGTGGAACGGCTTCGGCAACTGGAAGCTGCGGGCGAGGCCGAGGCGGGTGCGGCGATGCGCGGAGAGCCCATCGACCCGCTGCCCGGCAAACGTGACGGAGCCGGTCTCGTTGTGCAACGTGCCGCACAGGCAGTTGACCAGCGTCGATTTGCCCGAGCCGTTGGGGCCGATGAGGCCCAGCCGCTCGCCGGACGCGACGTCGAGTTCGATGTTGTCGAGCGCGACAAATCCGCCGAAGCGCTTGCCGAGGCCGCTGACCGCAAGAATAGGGACGGCGAGGATCGGCGGCGCGACGCTCATTCCGCCGGCCGCTCTGCCAGCCGCGCGAGCCGGATCGCCCGCCGACGCTGCTGCGCCCGGACCAGCCCGACAATGCCGTTGGGCGCGACAATCACGAACGAGATCAGCAGCAGGCCGACAAACAACAGGTTGAGCGCCGAGGAAATCGTCACCGTCGCGAGCTGCTGGATCGTGCCGAGCAGGGTCGCGCCGATGACCGGGCCGACCCAGCTGCTGGTGCCGCCGATGACCGGCATCGCGACGGCGTTGACGGCGTAAGAAAGATTGAAGCTCGACGACGGGTCGAGATAGGTCACGTAATAGGGCAGCGGCGCGCCGGCCATGCCCATCAAACCACCGGACAGCGTTGTCGCAATCAGTTTGAGGCGCAGGGTCGGCACGCCGCCGGCCTCGGCCGCCTGCTCGTCGTCGCGGATCGCGGCAAAGCCGAGGCCCAATTGCGAGCGCTCGATCGAGCGGGCAATGCCGACCGAGATGACCGACAGGATGATCATCAGCGAATAGAGATATTCGATATAAGTGCCGGTAATCGGCGAATGGGCCGGGCGGATGACGTAGACGCCGCGCGAGCCGCCGACGTAATCCCAGTTGACGATCAGCGTCTGCACGACGATCGCCATCGCCAGGGTCGCGATCGCAAAGAATACGCCGCGCAGGCGCAATGTCAGATAGCCGGTGCCGAAGCCGATGACGCCGGAAACCGCGCCGCCGACCAGGATCATCACCGGCATCGGCAGCGCCGGCATCGACACGTGCCACGTCGCCTCCACCAGCTCCGGCAACTTGTGCAGGACGACGGTGGTGTAAGCGCCGACCGCGAAAAAGGCGCCGGTGCCGAAATTGACATATCCGGTGTAGCCGAGGATGTTCCACGCGGTCGACAGCACGATATACTGCAACACGACATAGGCCGCGAAATAGAAATATTCGTTGGTGAAGAACACCCGCGTGCCGACCAGCACGACAAGGCCGACCAGCGCGGCCACGGCCCAGAAGGTGGCGTTGCGCATCGCTAGCGGCCCGCCAGACCGGCCGGCCGCACCGCCAGCACGGCGAGGAGAAAGCCGAATGCCACGGCCGGCGCCCAGGACGGGCCGTAAAATGTCGCCGTGATGCTCTCGGCGATGCCGATCAGCATCGCCGCCCCGACCATGCCGGGAAAGCTCGTCATGCCGCCGAGCACGCAGATCGCGAAGATGCGGCCGATGTAGTCCTGTCCGATCGACGGCTCGACCGGCTGGATGATGATCAGAAAGGTGCCGGCGAGCGCGCAGGTCGCGATCGAGAGGCCGAACGCGATCTGCTTGATGCGGGTGGGGTTTGCCGCGATCAATTGCAGCGCACCGGCGTCCTGCGACACCGCGAGGATGGCGCGGCCGATAAAGCTGCGCGACAGGTAGAGCTGCAACAGGCCGATCATGCCCAACGAGATGACGCACGGGATCAGCATCCTGAGCGGCAGGTCGAACATGCCAAAGCGCAGGCTGGGCCCGATATAGGGCGCCTCGACAAAGCGGTAATCGACGCCGAACACCAGGATCAGCGACACTTCGGCGACAAACAGCAGACCGAAAAAAAAGGCGAGCCCCTGGATCGCCTGCTCGCCGCGCTTCTCGAACGCGTAATAATAAAGCCGGTAGACTGCCATGCCGATCAGGAAAAACGGCGGGGTCATCACGACGCCGATCAGGATCGGGTCGATATGAAAGGACGAGTTGAAGACGTACGCGGCGTAGGAGCCGAGCAGGATGAACGCCGGCTGGGCGATGTTGGCAATATCGAGCATGCCGAACGAAATCGTGATGCCGACGCTGACCGCGGCGTAGAACCCGCCGAGCAGAATGCCGGAAACAACCGCGTCGATCAGCAGGTCGAACGAACCCATCCCCGCCCGCTCTCAGCGACGCGGCGGCGCGGCCCGGCGGCGCCCGGACATCGGCAACATGCTGGCTTTCCTCCCTCCCAACCACTCTCGCGCAGCGGCGCCGATCGAGCGTCCGCGCATTAGACCAGCATCAGACGCCGCTGAGAAGCGCGATAGCGCCGCACTGTGCCGCGCGGCGGCACACGCTGCGACCGGGGCCGGATCGCGTCGGCGATGCCGCGTTGCGCCGATTGGCACCGCCGAGGC
The DNA here is from genome assembly GCA_035502295.1 of Allostellaceae bacterium. Classification (GTDB taxonomy): domain Bacteria; phylum Pseudomonadota; class Alphaproteobacteria; order ATCC43930; family CGMCC-115725; genus DATARH01. The sequence continues at coordinate 9,096 of DATJUL010000184.1, forward strand.
AAGCGGTATAAGCTCCGGCCGTGGCGCTGCGCCGGCCCTTCGGCGCGGCGGCGAAGGTCGACAATCGGGAGGGAGAACCCCATGAAATTGCTCTATTTCGACGACTTCAAGCTGGGCGTGCTGAAGGCCGACAACACGATCGTCGACGTCTCGGCCGTCGTGCAGGATATCCCGCATACCGGGCCGGGTGACCTGATCAACGGGCTCATCGCCCATTTCGACCAGTACCGCGCCAAGCTCGAAGACGCCGTCGCCCGTGGAACCGGCAAGCCGTTGGCGAGCGTGCGCGTGCGCCCGCCGCTGCCGAAACCGGTCAATATCGACTGCATGGCCGTCAACTACATGGAAGACGGCACCCGCAGCGCGCCGGCGCCGATCAACGCCTTTCACAAATCGCCGTCGGCGATCATCGGCAACGGCGACACGATGGTGCTGCCCGATGTGCCGGCCCTGATCTTCGAGGGCGAAGCCGAGATGGCCGTCGTCATCGGCAAGCGCTGCAGCAACGTCAAGGCCGCCGAGGCGATGGATTACGTGTTCGGCTACACCAACTTCATCGACGGGTCGGCGCGCGGCCTGCCGCCGCCGGGCAACGTGTTCTTCCAGATGAAGTCGCGCGACTCGTTTGCGCCGATCGGGCCGTGCCTCGTCACGAAAGACGAGATCAAGGACCCGCAGAAACTGCAGATCCGGTTGTGGAACAACGGCACGCTGTACCAGAACTTCAACACCGACGACATGGGGCACAAAATCCCGCGCTGCATCGAGTGGCTGTCGTCGATCCACGCGCTGGAGCCGGGCGACATCATTGCCACCGGCACCAACCATCGCGGTCTCAACCCGTTCATGGACGGCGACAAGATCGAACTCGAAACCGAGGGTCTCGGCCGTCTGGTCTTCAGCGTCAGGGACGATCTGAAGCGCACCTGGGCGCGCAAGACGCGGCTCCAGTGCCACGAGGAGGCCAACCAGAAAACGCCAGGCGCCTACCCGGATTTCACCCCGCAGCTGACCGGGAAATACGCCAAATCAGCCTGAGCGACGCAGCTCCGCCGCCCGTCCCTCGCGCGTCGGCGAAGGACGGGCGAGCGGGCCGCCGCGTGCGCTCAGCGCGGGCGGAACGGGTGGTTGACGAGCGCCTGCTGCGTCGAGGTCAGCGCGCCGTAAAATTGCTGCAAGGCCGGCTCGACCTGCTGCAGGTTTCGCAGATGCGCAGACAAGAACGCTTCGCGGCGGGCGAGACGGTCGAGGATCGTCTGTTGGCGTCCGGCCTCCGCCGATGACGGCAGCGCGTCGCACAGGTGCTGCTGGCGTTCGCTGGCGGCATTCAGCGCCGCTTCGACCTTGTTCCACAGCGCGCGTTGCGGCGGCGTCAGGTCAAGCTTGGTGACGACGTAGGCGATCATGCCGGCGTGCCGCGCCATGCGGTCGATGCAGCGCTGCTGCGGCGACCGTCCCCGCCACCGCATCATCATCATGCGGTGCCGCCATCCGCCGCGTGCCATCATGCCCGGGCCCATCATGCCCGGGCCCATCATGCCGGGGCCCATCATGCCCGGGCTCATCATCCGCGGGCTCATCATGCCCGGGCCGTGCATCCTGCCGCCGCCGGACGCGGCCGGCTCCGAGGCGGCGGCCGGAGCGGTCGGCGGCGCGTTGCCGGCCGATTGAGCAACCGCCGGCGCCGCAGCGGCTGCCAGCAGCAGCGCCGCGCCGGCAAGCATCAAACGGTTCATCTGCAACTCCTTTTCATGTTCGTGCCATACTATAGGCCGATGGCGGGAAGACTGTTCCCGGCCCCCGCAACCATTCCGATCACAATGCCGCGACGCGAGGAGAAGACGATGCCGACGATTGACGGCGCACGGGTTCTTGCCGATCTTCGGCGGCTTGCCGAGTTCGGCCGCTACAAGACCGGGGTGCACCGGCCGACCTATTCGCCCGAGGATATCGCCTCGCGGCAGTGGCTCGCCGAACAATTCGCCGCCGCCGGCCTCGACCCGGTCATCGACGGCATTGGCAATGTCTTCGGCCGCAATCGGCAGGCGACGCGCCGCCTCTTGGTCGGCTCGCACAGCGAGACGCAACCCCATGCCGGCTGGCTCGACGGCGCGCTCGGCGTCGTCTACGCGCTCGAACTGGCGCGCGCCTTCGCCGCCGATCCGGGCTGCGCCGGCCTCGCCATCGAGCCGGTCGCATGGGCCGACGAGGAGGGCCATTACGGCAATATGCTGGGCAGCCGCTCGTTCACCGACGGGCTGGCCGACGCAGAAATCGACTCCGCGACCAGTCGCGACGGCAAAAGTCTGCGGCAGGCGCTGGCCGAGGCAGGTTACGCCGGCCGGCCGTATCAGCGGCTCGATCCGGCGCGTCATGCCGGCTATCTCGAAGCGCATATCGAGCAGGGCGCGACGCTGGAGACGACGGGACAGCGCATCGGCATCGTCGAGGCGATCGTCGGCGCGTGGAACTATTGGATCACCGTCGCCGGAGAGCAGAACCATGCCGGCACCACCGAGATGCGCCGCCGCAAGGATGCCGGCGTCGCGCTGGTGCGGCTGGCGAGCGCGATCCACGACCGGTTTGCGGCGATCGCCGGCGCGGATCCGCAGTCGCGCACGGTGTGGACGATCGGCCGCATTCTGCTCCACCCGAACGCGCCGAGCATCGTGCCGGGACGCGCCGAGATGCAGGTGCAGTTCCGCGATACCGACACCGCGGTCCTCACCCGCTTCGAAGAGGCGCTGGGCGAGCTTGTCGCCGCCGCCGACCGCGCCGGGCCATGCCGGGTTGCGCTGGAGCCGCTGTCGAAGAGCCTGCCGGCGGCGATGGATTCGCGCTTTCAGGCAGCGCTCGCCGCGGCGGCCGAGCGCCATGCCCCCGGCCGGCACCGCCATATGCCGAGCGGCGCCGGGCATGACGCGCAGGTGCTGGCGCGGCGGCTGCCTTCGGGCATGATGTTCGTACCGAGCATCGGCGGCGTCAGCCACCACTGGTCGGAGGACACCAGCGAAGCCGACATCGTGCTCGGCGCGCAGGTGTTTGCCGACGCCGCCGCGATGATCTTAACGGCGAGGTAGATCGATGGCGCTCGTCATCCAGGAATCGCTGCGCGCGCTGTTTTATGCGCCGTTCTATGCGGCGATGGCGTTGGGGGTCTACGAGAAGGAGGGGCTCGAGGTGCGCTTTGCCAGCGCGCCGCGGCCCGGAGCGGCGGCCGACGGGCTGTTTCACGGCACCGTCGATGTGACCTGGGGCGGCCCGATGCGGGTTAACCAGATGTACGACCTGCGTGCCAATTGCGACCTCGTGTGTTTCGGCGAGGCGGTGACGCGCGATCCGTTTGTGCTGGTCGGCCGCACGCCGCGCCCCAATTTCCGCCTGGGGACGCTGCTCAGCATGCGGCTCGCGACGGTCAGCGAGGTGCCGACGCCATGGCTGTGCCTGCAGCACGATCTG
>DATJUL010000185.1:0-13368 GCA_035502295.1 Allostellaceae bacterium
AGCGCCAGGTGGATCGTCACCGGGACGACGCGCAACCCCGCCGCCGCCAGCATCATGACCGGCGCGCTGTCGCAGCCCGCCAGTTCGGCGAGGAATTCGGTGTGGCCGGGATGGCGGAAGCCGGCGCGGTAGAGCGTGTCCTTGTGGATCGGGTTGGTGACGACGGCGTCGGCGCGGCCGGCCTGCACATCGGCGACCGCGGTCGCGATGGCGCCGATCGTCAGCGTCGCATCGTCCGGGTCGGGGCGGCCGGGCCGCGCCCGCACCGCGCCGCCGACGGGAAGCACCGGCAACGCGCGCGGAAACACCGCTGGCGCCTCGCCGCCGGCGGCGATGGCAACGATCGGCACCGGCCAATCGAGCGCGGCCGCCAACTCGGCGAGTCGCCGCGGATCGTCGATCGCATAGAACGGCGGCACGCCGTCGCCGCGCCGCAGCCACGCCTGGAGGGTGATCTCGCCGCCGATCCCGGCCGGCTCGCCCATCGTCAGGGCGAGCGGAAGCGCCATTGCCGTCACACCCTCACATCGACATAGGCGCGCCGGCGCAGATCCTCGATGTATTGCCGCGCCACCAGGTCGAGCTGCCGCTCCAGCAGCGAATCGGCGACCATCTCGCGGGTAATCGTCGTGGGTCCTTCCTCTTTGCGGCTGCACACCATGATGACGCCGACGCCGTTGCGCTGCAGGATCGGCTGCGACGCCTCGCCGATCTTCAGCCCGGTGACCAGCTTGCGCATGGCCGGGGAAATCTCGCTTGCCCGCAGCTCGCCCTCGCTCGACAGCTGCGGCGCCTCCTGCTTGCCGATCTTCAACAGGCTCGGACAGTCGGTGGCTTCGGTGCGGATGCGTGCGGCCTCCTGGATCGCCTGCTGCCGAGCCGCCGCGCCGGCCTGCGGCGGCAGCGGAAAAACGACCTGCACGATGTCGAAAATCGGCCCCGCCTCGCTCGCCCCGTTGCCGGTGCGCCGATCGAGCACAAGGAGCAGATAGTAACCGCCGGTGCCGCGGATCGGCGGCGACAGCGCGCCCGGTTTCAGCTGCTCCGTCGCCTTGCGCAGCACCGGCGGCAGTTCGTCGGGCCGCACCCATCCGAGGTCGCCCCCCACCGCCGCCGTCGCGGATTGCGAGAATTGCCGCGCGATTGCCGAAAACCGGGCGCCCTGATACATCTCTTGCCGCAGCCTCTCGGCCAGCTGCCGTACACGGTCGTCCTGCGCGGGGTTGTCAACCGACAGAAAGATCTCGGCCACCCGCTCTTCCGGGTCGTGGGCGTGCTCTTTCAGCCGCTTCATCGCCTGATCGATTTCGTCGTCGGAGACCGTGACGGTTTCGGCCGCCTTGCGCCGCACCAACTTGGCCCACTCGATCGAGGCGGTGATCTGATCGATCAGCGTCGTTCGGTCGATGCCGCGCGCTCTCAGAAAGTCGTTGAGCGAGCCGGGCGGCATGTTGTTCTGTTTTTCGATCTGCGCGATGGCGTGCTTGATCTCCGCGTCGGTCGCGGTGACGCCCTGCCGCCTGGCCTCCTCCAATTCCAGGTGCTCGTCGATCAGCTGCCGCAACACCTGAGGCGCGAGTTTCTTACGATTTTCCGGCGTATCGGGGATGTTGGACGAGAGCATGATCATCCGCATCCGCGATACGAGATCGTAGACCGAAATCACTTCGTTGTTGACGACGGCGGCGATCCGCATCTCGGGGAATTGCCCGCCGGGCGCCGCCGCCGGTGCCCGCATCGCCGCTTCCTGCACCGGCCGCCGCGCCGCATGGCCAACCGCCGCGCCGCCGGCCACCAGCGCCGCGAGGAGCGGACAAACCCATCGAGCTCTGACCATCGATCGACGACCCTGCTGCCGGCGCGACCGGCGCACCCTACACCCTCGCCGCGCGGTTGTCCCCAGCCGCGGTCGCCTCAGATGCCGCCGCCCGCCGCTTCCGCCACGGTGCCGCCGATCTCGCCGATGTTTTTGAAGACGACGCTGAAGATCACCGACACCCCGGGTTTCACGTCGCCGTTGATGATGCCGGATTGGGTGACCGTGCCGATGAACGCCATGCATTCGTCCTGATAGATCGCCGATGCCGTCGCATAGAGGCTGTTGCTGGTTGATTGCGGCTGCGCAATGCCGTTGACCAGGTTGCTCGAGTTCGTCAGGTTGAGGGTTTCGCTGCCGGCCAATGACCAATAGCGGGTCAGATGTATCTGCGTGCTGAATGTCACTTGCTCGCGTTTCCCGAGCAGAATGCTCCCGCCGGTGGTCGGCAACGTCACTGCCTCATCCGGCTGCTGCGCCGGTTCCAGCAGAAAATTGACGCCGAACCGGAGGTTGGCCGGGCCGGCGCCGACGGTGACCTCCTGGCTGCGGTTGGCGAGCGTCGCCTTGTCCAGCCGGAAGTGGTAGATCAGGTCGAGGTATTTGACCGGCGACAGAACAACGCGGCCGACAATGTCGGAGAGCCGCTGCTCCGCGCCGGAACCGACCGGCAGAAAATCGTTCGGCTCGGCCCGCAGACTTTGCCCTATGAGGGCGTGATAGTTGCCGCCCGCTTTGTCGTAGAGGCCGAACTTCAGCCCGTAATCGACGCGCTGGCCGGTATCGAGAATGTCGTACCCCGCGAGCCGGTCGGGCCGGAACAGATCGGTGTCGTTGAACTGGAAGCCGAGACTGTCTTCGTCCGGGACCAGGTGGCTGTTGCCGGAGGTCGGACCGGCATAAAGCCCGATGACGGGCTCGACGATCTCGGTATTGACCGTGCCCTGACGGGCGAGCGGGTAGCTCCAGGTCAGTCCGGCCTGTGGAAAGACCCGCTGGGTCAGGTAATTGTAGCCGATCGGCTGCTTAGCCGGCATGCCGTTCACCGGAAAAAACGCGGTCGGCAGGTCGGGGTTTGACAACTGACTCAGATCGTTGACCCAGTAGGCGTCGCCACGCACGCTGGCCATCAGCTGGTATTTGCCGCCGATGCCGTCAAAAAAGGTCTTGTCCCATTCGGCGCCCAGCGACAGGCGGCGATCTTGAGTGCCGACTTCGCGCACGATGTCGAGCAGGTTGCCGTTCAGCGTCCATCGGCCGCCCCACGGATCGGGTTGACTGAACCACGTGCGGTTGATCACCGGCAGGACGATGGGCTGCGTCGAATCGCCGAGGCCAGTCTGCAGCGGTTCGAACAGATAGGCGTCGACGTCGGTCTCGCTGTTCGGTTCGAAGCCCTGCAGATAGGCGCGGCTGATCTCCGAATTCAGGACCGGGTATGGAAAGCCGAAGCGTTGCAGATAGGTCTGGTCGGAAACCCGCTGCAGCTGAAAGCCGGCGAGATAGGTGTCGGAGAGATCCCACACTCCGGTCGCGTCGACATGGCCGCGCCATTGGCTGGCAACATCGGAATTGCTGCCGATGCCGACGTTGCTGTAGTTCTCGCTGACCGTGGCATCGAGGATGCCGTCGCCGAAGCGCTGGCGGTATTCGCCGGCCAGGAGCTGGCCCGCCGCGGTCATCAGGCGAGGATCAAGGGTCAGATCCTTGTCGGGCCCCAGCACAAAGAAATACGGCGTTGAAATGTGAAAGCCGACCGTGCTGGAATCGCCGAGGCTCGGGATCAAAAAGCCGCTCGCCCGCTTCACCGACGGCTCCGGCTCCGACAGATAAGGGGAATAGAATACCGGCCAGCCATCGATATCCATCGTGGCATCGTAGAATTCGATCGTCTTCAAGCGATGGTCGTCGGTGATCTCGCGCGCCTTCAGCTCCCATGCCGGCGGCGCGCGCGGGTCTTTTCTGCACAGATCGCACGGGGAATAGACGGCGCGGGCGAGTTCGGTGCGGTTGCCGTTGAGGCGCCGCGCCGCCGCCGCGGCAAGCCGCGAGCGGTCGGCAAGCAGCATCCGCACGTTCTGGGCGAAGGCGTCGTTCATATGGTCCCGCAGCTCCATGAAATTGGAGAACAGGACCTCGCCGGTCGGCAGCAACAGGCTGACGTGACCGGAGGCGGTAACCGTATCGGTGTGCTGATTGTAGCTCACCGTGTCGGCGAGCAGCACGTCGCCGCCCTGCGAGATCTCGACATGGCCGCGGGCGATCGTCAGCCCAAGCTGCTGGTCGTACGTCACCTCGTCGGCCTGAAAGACGATCGGGGCGTTGCGGTTGCGCCGATGGGTGCCGCCCGGCAGCAGCTGCGCCAGGGCCGGGATGGCGGCAATCGCCAGCGCGAACAGCGCGCCGGCCAGCGCGCCGGCCAGCCGTCCGCGGCGCGCCGCCATGCCGAGGGGTGCCCGCGTCATCCGTCTTCGAGGTGGAGCAGCATCGAGGCACCGAAGATCATGCTGACGCCGGTCGGCGTCCACGCCGCCAGCACGACCGGGATCTTTGCCGACAATCCGAGGGCGAAAACGATATCCGACAAAAAGTACAGCACGAAGCCGGCCGCCACCCCGCTGACCATCAGCATGATCGCGCCGCCGGCACGCTGCATCCTGAGGCTGAATGTCGCCGCCACCAGCACCATCGCGCAGAACAGCAGCGGGCGCGCCAGCAGCGCTTCGAAATGCAGCCGATGGCGCTGCGCCGAGAAGCCGGAACGCTGCAGCAGCGAGATGAAGCCGGGCAGCTGCCAGAACGACATCGTGTCCGGCGACGCGAGGCTTTCCTCGATCTTGTCGGTCGTCAAACGCGTCGGCAGCCGCCACTCGGCAAACCGGTCCGGCAGCCGTCCCGGCGTAAAGCGCTGGCCATTCTCAAGTATCCAAAACCCGTGTTCGAGCCGCGCCGTCTTCGCCTCGATGCGGCCGCTGTATGCGTCGCGCCGGCTGAGAAAGAACACGCTGACGTTTTTCAGGTTGAGGCGCGCCGCGGCGCTGACCTTTTCGCCGCGCAGGACGATCTGCCCGCCCGCGCCATCGCTTTGGCGCAGCCACAGTGCGGTGTCGGACAGCGCCAGCGGATCGCTGTCGGTCTGCAGGATGCGGCTCTCGAGCCGCTCATAACCGCTCTGCGTGCGCGCCGCGATCGGATTGAATGCGGTGACGGCGAAAACCCCGATCAAGAAGGCGACGATGAGGGCCGGGGTCAGAAACCCCCAAACGGAAACCCCGGCGCCGCGGGCGACGACCAATTCGTTGCTGCGGGTCAGCCGCCAGAATGCCAGCATCGTGCCGAACAGGATCGCAAACGACATGACCTGCTCCGCCGTCTGCGGCAATTGCAGCGCCGCCATCTCCAAGAGCGTGCCCCAAGTCGCCTGCGCCCGCGTACCGCCGCGCCGCAGCAGTTCGAGATAATCGGCGAGGAAGGCGACGCTGGCCATCGCGCCGAACGCGCTGCAAAACCAGATGAAGAACTGGCGAGCGATATAGGCAGAGAGGGTTTTCGCGAGGCGCACCGGAAACCCCGTCCCGAACTCGGCCGGCTAGCGAACGGCTGCCGGACGCCACCGGATGGCGGGCGCGGTGGCGTCAAAGCGCAGGATTCCAAACCCCAGCGCCAACGGCAAGAGGGCGATCAGGTACATCAGCGGAATCGCTGTGATGTCCCGGCTCGCCAGGTTTCTGGCGGCGAGATCGAACGCCTGAAATGCAAATGCCAGCCCGATCGCCAGCAGCACCCGGCGCAGCTGGCCGCGCCGGCTGAACTCGCCCGGCAACAGGCAGGCAAGCGGGATCGCGACGAAGCCGAACACCGACAAAGGGATCACCATGCGCTCGTTGCCTTCGACGAGAAAGCTGTTGTGCGTCCGCCGGTCGAGGTGCGGCGGCGGCCAGAACAGATCGGGCAGATAGCGCTCGTCGGCGTCGCGCCAGCGCGCCTCCGGCGCACCCTTCAGGTTGTTGAGATCGAGCGTGTAGCGCTCGAACGTCAGCACCGATAATTTGCCGGTGACGCGGTTGAAGCTCTGTCGGCTGCCGTTCACCATGATGATGCGCGACCCCTGCCCGTCATCGGCAAAGGCGCCGCGCTCGGCCAAGAGCGTCACCGGCTGCTGCGGGTTGCGGTCGTCATTGATCAAGAGACCGGTGACCTGGCCGCGCGAGTCGCGCCCGGCGATGTAGATCGTCAGCTTGTCCGTGATCGTCGTGAATGTTCCCGCCTGCAACAGGGCCGACACGAAGCGGTTGCGGATCTCGAATTGCAAATCCTTGAAGGCGCGCGTGCTGGCCGGCATGAAATAGGCGGAAAAGCTCATCAGGACCAGAAAGGTGATGACGGCCAGCACGCCGACCGGGCGAGCCAGCGCCAGCGGCCCGAGGCCCGCCGCTCGCATCACGACGAGTTCGCTCTCCGAAGCGAGGCGGTGGAACACGAACAACACCGCGATGAAGGCGCCGATCGGCAGCACGACGTCGAGAAACCGCGGCAGGATCAACGCCGCGAGATAAAGAAACAACTCGATCGACAGACCGCGGTTGACGATCAGGTCGACCAGGCGCAGCGACTGGGCAAGCCACACCGCGGCGGCCAATGCCGCGGTAACGAACAGCATCATGCTGAGCGACTGCCGCAGGATATAGCGGTCGAGGCGGGTCATCGGCGCGCGATCATATGGACCCCGCCGGCCGGTCGCTACCGAAACCCGACGGGCGCCGCCGCGAAGACCTCGATCGCGCTCGATGCAGAAGCGCCGCGCCGCGCCGGGACTTCTCCCGGCGATGTTATGAAGCGATGGCGATCGACGCTGCGTCGCCTGCCGCCGCCGCGTGCTGATCGCCGAACGCGACGACGCGATTGCGGCCGGCGTGCTTCGCCGCGTACAGCGCATCGTCGGCGCGTTTCAGCACGTGCTCCAGCTCCGCGCCGCGCCCGGCGGTGGCGATGCCGACACTGATCGTCACCGGCAGCCGTTCGCCGGCGTCCCGCAGCACAAACGGCTCGTGGGCGATCGCGGCCCGCAAGCGGTCGGCGACGACGACGGCGCCGCCGAGGTTGGTTTCGGGCATCACGATGATGAATTCCTCGCCGCCCAGCCGGCCGATCAAATCGACGCTGCGCACGTAGCGCAGCGCCCGCGCGGCGAGGTCGTGCAGCACCTGATCGCCGGCCGGATGGCCGTGCAAATCATTGACTTGCTTGAAATGGTCGATATCGAACAACAGCACGGCGGTCTCCATGGCGCCGGCCGGCATGCGCGCCAGGAGCTCCTGCATGTGCGCGAAAACGTAACGCCGGTTGTAGAGACCGGTCAGCTCGTCGGTCAGCGCCAGCGACAAGCTCTTGCGGTAATTGTCGTGCAGCCGCTCCTGCAGCCGCTTGCGGCGGATCTGGGTGCGCACCCGCGCCAACAGCTCGTTGCGATCGACCGGGCGAATCAAATAGTCGTTGGCGCCGAGATCGAGGCCCTTGGCGAGGCGGGGCAGTTCGCCGTCGTCCGCCATCAGCAGCACCGGCAATTCGCGGTGACTTTCGTGCGCCCGCCACTGCGACAACAGGCGCAACGCGTCGCCATCGGGCAATGACAGGCTGACGATCACCAGTTCGATCGCCTCGTCGAGAAGGCGCTGCGCGGCCGCGCAGCTGTCGGCGCGAACCACGGACGCGGCGATCGGCACCAGCGTCTCGGCGATGCGCGCGGCGGCGAACGCCTGCTCGTCGGCCAACAGAATGCTGCCGGCCGTGAGATCGGCCGCTTCTTCTTCCGCGACGTCGTCGCCGGCAAACCGGCCGCAGACCTCCTCGCGCAGCCGCAGCTCGTCCATCATCCGCTTCAGGCGGACCAGCGAGCGGACCCGGGCGAACAGCGCGATGTCGTTGACCGGTTTGGTCAAAAAATCATCGGCGCCGGCCGCCAGACCGCGCAGCCGATCGGCCACATCGGACAGCGCGGTGACCATGACGACCGGGATGTCGGCGGTCCGCGGGCTGCCCTTCAGCCGCTGGCACACCTCGAACCCGTCCATGCGCGGCATCATCACGTCGAGGAGGATGATGTCGGGTAATTCGGCGTCGGCAAGCTCCAGCGCCCGCGGCCCGTTATAAGCGCTCAGGACCTCGAAATATTCGCCGGCAAGCTTGGCTTCGAGCAGCTTGACGTTGAGATCGACGTCGTCAACAACGAGAACGCGGGCAGTCATCGCAGCAGCGGCCCCGCATCACGGCAGAAAGCGCTCGACGGTGCGCAGAAAACTGGCGACCGAGATCGGTTTGGCAATATACGCTTCGCAGCCGCCGTCGCGAATCTTCTCCTCATCGCCCTTCATCGCAAACGCGGTCACGGCGATGACCGGGATGGCGCGCAGGGTGTCGTCCTCCTTCAACCATTTGGTGACTTCGAGGCCGGAAATTTCCGGCAGCTGAATGTCCATCAAAATCAAATCCGGACGGTGCTGGCGCGCCAGCCGCAGCGCCTCCACCCCGTCCTTCGTTTGCAGCGTCGCGTAGCCGTGCGCTTCGAGGAGATCGTTGAACAGCTTCATGTTGAGATCATTGTCTTCAACGATCAGCACCGTCTTCAACGCTTTTTCGGCGATCGTGCCGCACTGCCTCAGCCCTTCGACCATATCGCCAGGTCCTCGCAAACCTCGACCGCGCCGGCGCTGCCGCCGACCAGGGCCCGATACGGCGCGATTCGCCGTCGGCTCCGCCGCAATCTCGCGGTTCGGTCTACCCCCATTGCCTTAACAATTGGTAAGTAACGTCAGGGATGGACCAGCGGAATTAAGGAGCTGGCGAACATGAGTGCCGGCTTTCGTATCGGCGACGGCAGCGTGCGTGACGCGGCCGGGCTGCGGCCGCCGGAGGGGCCCGGTTGATCGCGGTGCTGTGTCGCGATTGCGGCGCGCTGGCGAGGCTCGCCGCGCCGCCCGAGCGCTGCGCCGCGTGCGCGTCGCCGCGCCTGGTCGCGCACGCCGAACTCGCCGAGTTGGCGATCGCCCATCTTGATTGCGATGCGTTCTACGCGACGGTCGAAAAGCGCGACCGGCCGGAGCTGGCCGAGCGGCCGGTCATCGTCGGCGGCGGTCAGCGCGGCGTCGTGCTTGCCTGCTGCTATATCGCGCGGATCTACGGCGTGCGCTCGGCGATGCCGATGTTCCGCGCGCTTGCGCTGTGCCCGGACGCTGTCGTAATCCGGCCAGATATGGCGAAATACCGCGAGGTCGGGGGCGCGGTGCGGGCCGAGATGCGGCACCTCACGCCGCTCGTCGAGCCGCTGTCGATCGACGAAGCCTTTCTCGACCTGTCCGGAACCGCGGCGCTGCGCGGCGCCGCACCGGCGCAGCTCCTGGCGGCGCTGGCCCGCCGCATCGAGGCGACGCTCGGCGTCACGGTCTCGATCGGCCTCAGCTACAACAAGTTTCTGGCGAAGCTCGCCTCCGACCTCGACAAGCCGCGGGGCTTTGCGGCGATCGGCCGGGGTGAGGCGGCGGCGTTTCTCGCCGACAAGCCCGTGGGCTGGCTGTGGGGGGTCGGCCAAGCGATGCAGCGCCGACTGGCGGCCGACGGCATCATGCGAATCGGCCAGCTCGGCGCACTCGACCGGCACGAGATGGGGCGCCGCTACGGCCGGCTCGGGGCACGGCTGGCGCAGCTCGCCCGCGGCGAGGACGACCGGCGCGTCGAACCGGACGGGCAGGCGCGCTCGGTGTCGGCCGAGACGACCTTTGCCCGCGACGAGGCCGACGCGGCGGTGCTGGCGCGGGCGCTCTGGCCGCTGTGCGAGACGGTCGCCCGGCGCCTCAAGGAAAGCGGCCTTGCCGCTGCCGGCGTGACGCTGAAGCTGAAGACGGCCGATTTTCGTGTGCGCACGCGCTCGCATCGCCTCGCCGACCCCACCCAACTGGCCGACCTCTTGTTCCAGACCGCTCGGGTCCCGCTCGCCGACGAGGCCGATGGCGCGACGCGGTTTCGCCTGATCGGCGTCGGCGCCGATCGCCTCGTCGCCGCGGCCGAGGCCGATCTGCCGAATTTGTTCGAACCGCGGGACGGCAGGCCGCGCCGGCTCGAAGAAGCGATCGACCGCCTGCGCCGCCGCCACGGCAACGCGGCCGTGCAGCGCGGCCGCGCCTTGCCCGACGCCTGAGTCTCGAGTCAGCAGTTCGGCTTTGCCAGCGGTTTGATATCGACGAGCTTGGCGTTGATCGCATAGTCGCCGTAATCGATGACCATATCGCGCGACACGCCGTCGTCGAGCAGCAGCATGCCGAGTTCGTAATCCGGCGTTTCGGCCTTCGGATCGGGCGGGAAGAACGCCAGACGCACGCGCCAGCCCGGGTGGTTGAGCACCGGGCTTTTCGTCGCGACCGCGGCGTCGGGTTCGATCTTCGGCCCGATCACCGCCGACACCAGCGCGGCGCCGCTGACCGTCGTGCCGTCGAAGACCTGGCGGGCAATGAAATCATCGCCGGCCTTCGCACGATCGATCAGCAGCATCGTATGAGCGCTCGGAAACAGCGTGCCGGGCGGCAGCACAAAGCTCTTGCCCGCCGGCATCTCGAACGTCGCGATGCCGCCGTCGCCGGGTGCGGCGAGCCGCGCCGTGCCGCGGATGTCCTCGTCGGTGGCGTCGTTTTTCGTTTCTTTCTGGTTGAAACGATAGCGCAGTCCGTCGCGCGACTCCCAGGTCACGAAATTCGACGCGATCGCGACCTCCGACGACGAATCGGCGTAGCCCATGACGATCCGGTAATTCTGTTCAACCGTCCAGCCGTCGCAGGTCTCGCCCCATTTGTATTCCATCACGCCGCGCGCCGCGATGACGCCGGAATCGCCGCCGGCGCGGACGAGCCGCATCGTATAAATCGCCTGATGCGGGATGACGTCGGCGGCGACGGCCGGGCCGGCACAGAAGGCGGCCAGCGCCATGGCAAGCAGGCGGACGGACGGCAGCAAACGTCGAATCATCAGCAGCAACACCCCGCCCGATGCGGCCGGCCATCTATGACGCCGCAAGCGCGCCGCCGCAAGCCGCATGCCCCCGCGGAACATCGGACCGTCAGCCGCGCAGCGCTCCGCCGCAGGCTGTTTCGACGGCGGCGATGAGGCGCTTCGCGTATCCTTCGATTTCCGCCTCGGTCAGCGTCGCCTCCTGCGGCTGCAGGGTGACCGCGATCGCCAGCGATTTCTTGCCCGCCGGCAGCCCCGCGCCGTCATAGACATCGAACAGCCGGATGTCGGAGACCAGCCGGCGATCGACGCCGCGCGCCGCCCGCAGCAAGGTTTCGGCCGGCAGGTCGCGATCGACGACAAAGGCGAAATCGCGCTCGACCGGCTGGAACACCGACAGCTTCAGCGGCGCCCGTGCGCGACCGGGACGGAACGGCGGCACCGCATCGAGCAGCACCTCGAACGCGGCGATCGGCCCCGTCGCATCGAATGCGTCGAGGATGTCAGGATGCAATTCGCCGAACTGTGCCAGCACGGTCGGCCCGAGCCGCAGCGTGCCGGCGCGGCCCGGATGAAACCACGCCGGCGGATCCGCGGAGGTCTGGAGATTGTCGATCGGCGCGCCGGCGGCGGCGAGCGCGGCGAGCGCATCGGCCTTGGCGTCGTAAAGATCGGGTTCGCGCGGCCGGTCGCGCCAGTCGCGTGGGCCGCTGCGCCCGCCGCGCAGGCCGGCGGCGACATTCGCCTGCCCCTCGGGCGTGAGGTCGCGATAAATCGGCCCGACCTCGAACAGCGCGACATCGGGAAAGCCGCGGTCGGCGTTGCGCACGGCCGCTTCGAGCAGCACCGGCAATACGCTCGGCCGCATCTCGTCGAGATCGGCGCTGATCGGGTTGATCAGGCGAAGTTCCGGCCTGCCGCCGCCGAACCGCGCCGCCCTCCGCGACGAGATGAACGAAAACGTCACCGCTTCGACGAGGCCGCGCGCCGCGAGGCTGCGGCGCACCAGCTCGGTGCGGCGGCGGCGCAAATCGATCGCCGGTCGCGAGATCACGCTCCGGCGCGGCAGCGGCTCCGGCGGGATCAGGTCGAAACCCTTGACCCGCAGCACCTCTTCGACGAGATCGGCCTCGCCCTCGATATCGCCCCGCCACGACGGCGGCGCGACGACGACGCTGCCATCGTGCGCCGCGTCGTCGGCGACCGTGCAGCCGAGCGCGTCCAGGATCGCGCGGCTCTCGGCCGGCGGCACGTGCAGCCCGCCGAGGCTCGCCGGCCGTTCGGGACGGAGCACATAGGTGCGCCGCCAGTCCGGCGTCCGGCCGGCGACGACGATGTGCGACGGCTCGCCGCCGCACAATTCGAGGATCAGCCGGGTCGCGATTTCGATCCCGGGCGCGACAAACTCCGGATCGACGCCGCGCTCGAAGCGATAGCGCGCGTCGCTGATAATGTCGAGCCGCCGCCCGGTCGCCGCGGTGCGCACCGGATCGAACAGCGCCGCCTCGACGAACACCTCGGTTGTCGCCGCGGTGCAGCCGGTCGCCTCGCCGCCGATGACGCCGCCGAGGCTTTGCACGCCGCTATCGTCGGCGATCGCGGTGATCTCGCGATCGAGATCGTATTGGCGGCCGTTGAGCGCCACGAGCCGTTCGCCGGGGCGCGCGAAGCGCACAGCGAGGTTGCCGCAGAGCTTCGCCGCATCAAAGACGTGCAGCGGCCGGTTCACATCGAAGGTGAGGAAATTGGTGATATCGACGAGCGCCGAGATCGGCCTGAGGCCGATCGCTTCGAGGCGGTCCTTGAGCCAGCGCGGGGAGGGGCCGTTGTTGAGGCCGCGGATGTGGCGGCCGAGAAACAGCGGGCAGGCCTTCATGTCTTCGATATGGATCGCGATCGGCGAGGTAAAGCGGCCCGCGACGGGCGTCGCGTCGAGCGGTTTCAGCCGCCCGACCCCGGCTGCCGCAAGATCGCGCGCGATGCCGCGGACGCCGAGGCAATCGGCGCGGTTCGGCGTGACCTTCACGTCAATGACCGGATCGTCCAGACCGAGCAGCGCCGCATAATCGGCGCCGACCGGCGCGTCCTCGGGCAATTCGATGATGCCGGCGTGGTCCTCGCCGAGCGCCAGTTCGGCCGCCGACATCAGCATGCCCTGAGACGCGACGCCGCGGATCGTGCTCTGGCTCAACGCCGTCCCGGTTTTCGGGATCGTCACGCCGGCCCGGCCGAACACGCCCTTCATGCCGGCCCGCGCATTGGGCGCGCCACAGACGACCTGCACTTCTCCATGCCCCGCATCAACGACGCAGACCTTGAGGCGGTCGGCGTTGGGATGCGGCTCGGCCTTCAAGACGCGGGCGACGACAAAACCGGCGAGATGGGCGGCGCGGTCCTCGACGCTCTCGACATCGTGGCCGAGCATGACGAGCTTGTCGGCGATGTCGCCGATCGAAGCGTCGGTATCGAGATGCGTCGTGAGCCAGCCGAGCGTCGTCTTCACGACAAGGCTCCCCGGACCGGCGACGGGATGTCGAGCGGCAGAAAGCCGTAATGCC
>DATJUL010000186.1:0-5847 GCA_035502295.1 Allostellaceae bacterium
CTGTTGAAGACGCTGGAAGAGCCGCCGCCGCACGCCAAATTCGTCTTCGCCACCACCGAAATCCGCAAAGTGCCGATCACGGTGTTGTCGCGCTGCCAGCGCTTCGACCTGCGCCGGGTCGATGCCGCGCTTCTGGTCAAGCACCTGCAAGGAATCGCCGGCAAGGAGACCATCGAGACCGAGCCGGAAGCGCTGGCCTTGATCGCCCGCGCCGCCGAAGGCTCGGTGCGCGATTCGCTGTCGCTGTTCGACCAGGCGATCGCGCATGCGGCCGGCCCGGTGCGCGCCGAGGACGTGCGGCAGATGCTTGGGCTGGCCGACCGCACCCGCGTCATCGACCTGTTCGAGGCGCTGATGCGCGCCGACATCGCCGCGGCGCTCAACGAATTGCGCGACCAGTATAACAGCGGCGCCGACCCGGCCATGGTGCTCGGCGATCTCGCCGAGTTCACCCATTTCGTCACCCGCGTCAAAGTCGTGCCGGCGCTCGCCGACGACGTGTCGCTGACCGAAGCCGAACGCAGCCGCGGCCGCGGCTTTGCCACCAAGCTGTCGATGCGGGTTTTGGCACGGACCTGGCAGATGCTGCTCAAGGGCATCACCGAAGTCGAGGCGGCCGGCCGGCCGATCGACGCCGCCGAGATGGTGCTGGTGCGCATCGCGTACGCCGCCGACCTGCCGACGCCCGACGAAGTCGTGCGCTCCCTCGGCGAGACGCGCGCCGGCAACGGCGCAGGAGCGGCGGCCACGGCGCCGGCGGCGACGCCGCGTCCCGAACTGCGCAGCGAAGCGCCGCGCGGGGGCCGCGGCGCGCTGGCGTCGGCGGCGCCGCTCGCGGCGCCGCGGCAATCGGAAAATCCGGCGCCGTATGCCGAGACGGCGGCGCCGCCCGAAGACATCCGCGCCCTGACGAGCTTTGCCGACCTGATCGCACTGGCCGCGGAGAAACGCGATCTCGGCATGAAGAGCGCGCTCGAGCGCGACGTGCGGCTGGTGCGTTTCGAGGACGGCACGATCGAACTGGCGCTGGAGCCGGGCGCGCGGCAGGCCCTGATCGGCGAATTGTCGAAGAAGCTTGGTGACTGGACCGGCCGGCGCTGGATGGTCGCGGTGTCGACCGAAGCCGGGATGCCGAGCATGCGGGCGCAGGCCGAGGCGCGCAAAGCGGAATTGAAGGACGGCGTGCGCGACGATCCGCTGGTGCAGGCGGTGCTGGCGCGATTTCCCGGCGCCGAGATCGTCGATGTGCGCCCGCCGGCGGCGGCCGCCGAGGAGGCGCAAGCGCCGCTACAGACGGACAGCGAGGAGCCCGACGACGAGCCGTAAGGAGGAGGCCGATGCCGGCCCCTTCGCGCTTTTCGTTCGCAGCGCGGGACGACGGAAGGAAAGACGATGCCTGATTTTCTCGGCCTGATGAAACAGGCCACCGAGCTGAAATCGAAAATGGAGGCGATGCAGGCCGAGCTCGAGCGTCTCGAGGTCGAGGGCGCCTCCGGCGGCGGCATGGTTTCGGTCAAAATCTCCGGCAAAGGCGATCTGCGCGCGGTGAGCGTCGACGACTCGCTGTTCAAGCCCGATCAGAAGGAGATCGTCGAGGACCTGATCGTCGCCGCCCATGCCGACGCCAAGCGCAAGCTCGAGACGCAGCTCGCCGAGAGGATGCAGGCGCTGACCGGCGGCCTGCCGCTGCCGCCGGGGTTGAAGCTGTTCTGATGCCTGCCGTCTCCGCCGGTCCCGAAATCGAGCGCCTGATCCAGTTGCTCGCCCGCCTGCCGGGCTTGGGTCCCCGCTCGGCGCGCCGCGCCGCGCTGTTTCTGATCAAGAAGCGGGAGGCGCTGATGGCGCCGCTCGGCGCGGCGCTGCAAACCGCCATGGAGAAGATCGAGGTGTGCCGCATCTGCGGCAATATCGATACCCAGAACCCCTGCACGGTCTGCACCGACCCGAAGCGCGACGGTTCCGCCCTCGTCGTCGTCGCCGACGTGGCCGATCTCTGGGCGCTGGAGCGCGCGCACGCCATCGACGCCCGCTACCACGTGCTCGGCGGCACGCTCTCGCCGCTCGACGGCGTCGGCCCGGACGACCTGTCGATCGACGCGCTGATCAGGCGGGCCGGCGATCCGGCGGTGAAGGAAGTGGTGCTGGCGCTGTCGGCAACGGTCGACGGCCAGAGCACCGCCCACTACATCACCGATCTGCTGCACGAAGCCGATGTGAAGGTGACGCGGCTGGCGCATGGCGTGCCGGTCGGCGGCGAGCTCGATTATCTCGACGAGGGCACGCTCGCCGCCGCCATCCGCAGCCGGACGCCGTTCTAGCTCCGCCACGATCGTGACCGTGCCTGCAAATTAGCCAGCGCCCGCCTTCGGCACGGTCAACGCCGGCAGGGGCTCGATCCGGCGCGATAAAATCGGGCCGATTTGCCGCGCCCGCCTTCCCGCCTCGACTTGGCCCGCCGTTTGCATGACAAGTTTCGGCGATCTCGGTCTCACTTACCGTGGAAATTGAGGTTGCTAGAGCCCCGGCATTCCCGGCACCGGGGCTCTACTATTTTCTGGACCCCCCATCTTTCCGGACCCCCACCCCCGACGGACCGATAGCGGCGGCGCGAAGCGGCGCGCCAGGCCCGGCGGCTTTAGCGGCAGGCGGCGGAACCGGGATCGGCAGCAGCGGACATTTTTGGCGCGTACCGCCGGCGGCGCGGCTTTCCGGCGGTCTTGGGTTTCATGCTAAGGGCTGGGCTCCGTTGCCCTGCCTCCATGAGCATTCCGGCCCGCATGAACGACGACGTTCCCTTCGACAAGACTTTCGATCTCAAGCCCGACCAGGCGAGCGAGGTGGCGCCCGGCGTGCGCGCCGTACCGGCGGACAATCCCGGGCCGTTCACCTTCAAGGGCACGATGAGCTACATCATCGGCCGCGGCAAAGTCGCGATCCTCGATCCCGGTCCGGACGACGACGCCCATGTGGCGGCATTGCTCGACGCAGTGCGCGGCGAGACCGTGACCCATATTTTCGTCACCCATACCCACCGCGATCATTCGCCGGCGGTGCCCAAGATCAAGGCGGCGACCGGGGCGACCGTCTATGCGCAGGGCCCGCACCGGCTGGCGCGGCCGCTGCACATCGGCGAGACGCGCCGGCTCGATGCCTCCGCCGACATGGATTTCCGTCCCGACGTCGCGCTGACCGACGGCGAAGTCGTCACCGGCGACGGCTGGACCATGGAGGCGGTGACCACCCCCGGCCATACCGCCAATCACATGGGCTTTGCGTTGAAGGAAGCCGACGCTTTGTTCGCCGGCGATCACGTCATGGGCTGGTCGACCACCATCGTGGCGCCGCCCGACGGGGCGATGAGCGACTACATGGCGTCGTTGCACAAGCTCGCCCGGCGCGCCGAGCCGCTCTATCTGTGCGGCCACGGCATGCCGGTCCATGACGCGCCCCGCTATGTGCAATTTCTGATCCGTCACCGGCAGGCCCGCGAAGCCTCGATCATGCACCGGCTGCACAAGGGCGCCGCCAACATCCCGACCATCGTCAAGGCGGTCTATATCGGGCTCGATCCGAGGCTCGCCGGCGCCGCCGCGCTGTCGGTGCTGGCGCATCTGGAGGATCTGGTCGCCCGCGGCGCCGTCGCCACCGACGGTCCGCCGTCGATCGACGGCACTTATCGCTTGGCCGACGCCTTGCCCTCGGGCTGACGCGACGGCGGCGCGACCGGTTTCTTTTCCGGCCGCACCGGCGCCGGCGTCGCCAGCACGTCGTCGACACTGTCGATCAGATTGCGCACCCGCGCCGCGTTGGTGCCGAAGTCGTGCCGGCCGTAACGCGACGCCGAGCGCACGTCGATGCGCGAGCCGTCGGTCGTCGCCCGCACCCGCACCACGACGTCGTCGCGAAAGCCGAGGATCGGCGTCCGCGCGATCGCCTCGATGAGGCCGTCGCGCACCGCCGGATCGCCGGACGGCCGCGTCTCGCCCGGGCGCGGCAGCGACGCCTGCGGCGGCCGCGAATCGACGATCCGCCAGCGCCGCTTGGCGATCACCTTCATCACCGCGTTATAGGCCTCCTGCGGGGTGGCGGTGGTCTCGTCGGGAGCGATGTCGGGATAGGCCGAGTTCTGCTGTTCCGCGGCATAGAGCCCGGCATAGGCGACCGGATTGGCGTCGCGCGGGCGCAGGCGGGCGATAACGTCGAATTGCGGCGGATCGATCGGGTCGGTGGTGACGTCGTAGATCGCCGGCAGCCGGTAGGCCTTGATGCCGAGATAGGCCGGATAGGCGATCAGGGCGAAACCGATGACGAAGGCGGTCGCCGCATGGCGGCCGCCGCCGACGCCGTCGCGCCAGATCGTCACGCAGGAGGCGAGCGCGAGCAGAATGGCGACACAGGCCAGAACCAGCGCACCGCCGAGCGTCGAGAGCGCCGGCACGATGTCGAGCGCGCCCGAGCGGACGATGATGATGGCGACGAGCGTCGCGGCGAGCGAAAACAGCGACACGCGCCGCGCCCAGATCGCGAGCCGCGAAACCGGCTTATCGTTGAGAATACGACGTCGCATTGTCGGCGGATTTCTCGCTTGCGGCGGCTAACGGGGGGCAGCCCGGCCGGACTGGCCGCTGCCTGTGGCGCCGTCCTGCACCGGCAGTGGGGCGCAAATTTGTTTCAGCGCATTCCAGTCCGCCGCGTCAAGGAGCGGCGCCGTCGCCCCGCCGACGGCGAGCGCGTCGATCGCGGCGATGCGGTCCTTGGTCTCCGGATGGTCGAGGAGGAGTTTCATGCCGTGCTGCTTGTCGCCGACGATGTGGGCGAGGATGACGCCGAGCGCGCGCGGGTCGCCGCCGGCCTTTTCCATCAGCGTCACGCTATAGGCGTCTGCCGCCGCTTCGACGCGGCGCGAATAGGACGATTTCAGCACCGTTCGCGCCGCGATCACCACCGCGCCCCCGCCGACGAAATCGCCCAGCATCATGCCGAACAGAAACGACAGGCCGGCGGTCTGCAGGACCGTGCGGGTGCCGTCGCGATGGGCGACATGGCCGATCTCGTGCGCCAGCACGCCGGCCAGCTCGTCCGGCGTGTCGGCTTTGGCGATCAGCCCCTCGTCGACATAGACGTGGCCGCCGGGCAGCGCCATGGCATTGGGTTCGGCGCGGCGGACGACTTCGACACGCAGAGGCATGGGCAGCGCCGCCGCCGCTTCGAGCTTGCCGACCAGCCGATCGAGGGCGGCGCGGCCGGCGGCTTCGCCAGGCGCCGTGCCACAGGCGAAAGCCGCGCCGAGATGGCCGCTGTCGAGCGAGGCGCGGATGTTCTTGTCGATGGCCGCGCCGAGCCTGTGCTCGACCGCAAGCGGCACCAGCGGAAGGAGCCGGTTGGCAAGCGCCGGCAGGCCGATGGCGGCGGTGACCACCAGCGAGGCGGCGGCGGCGAAGCTCAGCGCCACGACCTTGCGGCGAAGCTGCCGTTCAAGCGTGCCGCCGCGGTCGAGCGCCTCGGCGCGGTCTTCGATGGCCTCGATCAGGGCGCGATCGCGGATTTCCAGTCGCGCCAACAGCGTCTCGCCGCGGCGCGCCAGGCGCAGCACGCCCTCCGGCGCCGACATCCGGCGCAGCTCCGCATAGGCCCATTCGTCGAGCGGGCGATCCCGGTCGGCGCCGCCGAGAATGCCCAGCCCCTTGCCGCCAAGCGCGACCGTCACCTCGTTGCGCGCGCTCGAGGTGCCGTCGAAATAGACGGCAGGGCCGTGCAAAGCGGGCGTCGCCTCTAGCATCAAATGCCTCCGACCCCGAGCGCATCGACCAGGCCCTCGCCGAGCGCGGAGTCCGGCGCGCCGGCGGC
>DATJUL010000187.1:0-9553 GCA_035502295.1 Allostellaceae bacterium
CCACGGCATCAACATGGGGCTCTTCCAGGTCGTGACGTTCGTCGCCGCGGTCGCGCTCGTCGCGGCGCTCGACCTCCTGCTCTACCGCTCCGGCATCGGCGCCAAAATCCGCGCCGTCGCCGACGATGTCGCCGCCGCCGATCTGATCGGCCTGTCCTCGGCGCGCATCTACGCGGTCGCGATGGGTATTTCGTTTGTAACCATCGCAATCGCCGCCGGCTTCATGTCGATCTGGACCGTGTTCGACCCGTCATCCGGCCCGACACGGCTGTTGGTCGCGTTCGAGGCCGTCGTGCTGGGCGGCCTCGGCAGCATCTGGGGGTCGCTCGCGGGCGGCATCGCGCTCGGCGTCGCGCAGGCGGTCGGCGCGCAATTCGACATCGCCTGGCAGATGCTGGCCGGCCATCTCGTGTTCCTGATCGTGCTGGTCGTGCGGCCGCAAGGCCTGTTCCCGAAATATTGAGGAGCGGCGGTTGACGACGCCGGCACCATCGGTCCAGGGCGACGGCGCCGTTGCCGTCTCACCGGCACCGCAACGCGCCTCCCGGCTGCTCCTTAATGGGGTGCGGGCGGCGTGTGCCGGGGCCGTCGTGCTGCTGGCGGCGGCGCCGTACGTGTTTGCCGCCACCGACGTCGTGCTGCTCACCGAGTTCATGTCGATGCTGGTGCTGGCGGTGATGTGGAACCTGCTCGCCGGGTATGCCGACATCGTGACGGTCGGCCAGCACGGCTTTGTCGGGGTCGGCGCCTACGCCTTCTTCGGCTTTGCGGCGCTGGCGCATCTCGACCCCATTCTGTCGATCCCGCTCGCGGGCCTTGTCGCCTTGGCGATCGCGGTGCCGGCGATGGCGGTGGTGTTCCGCCTGCGCACCGCCTATCTGGCGATCGGTACCTGGGTCGTAGCCGAAGTCCTGATGCTCCTCGCCGGCAAGCTCAACGCGTTCGGCGGCGGTTCCGGCACCAGCCTGCCGATCGCAATCGTGCTCGCCCTCGGCCATGGCCGCAGCGCCCGCCTCGCGCTGATCTATTGGCTCGCGTTTGTGCTCGCCGCGGTGGCGCTGGTGATCACCTATGTCCTGCTGCGTTCGCGCACCGGCATCGGCCTCACGGCGATGCGCGACAACGAGGAGGGCGCCGCCGCGATCGGTGTCAACATCACCCGCGCGCGCATCCTGTGCTTTCTCGGCACCGCGCCGTTTCTCGGCATGGCCGGCGCCGTCATCACCTTGCAGAAACTGCGGATCGCGCCGGCCGCCTCGTTCAGCATCACCGACTGGACGGTGTTTGTGATCTTCAACGTCGTGATCGGCGGCATCGGCAGTTTCGAAGGCCCGATCATCGGCACGATCGTCTATTTCGTGCTGCGGCAATATCTCGGCGAGCTCGGCACCTGGAACCTGATCCTCCTCGGCACTTTCTCGATCGCGCTGATCCTGTTCGAGAAGCGCGGCCTGTGGGGGTTGTGCCGCCGCTTTCTGTTGGCTGACGATCTGGTCCCGACCGCGCACCGGCCGCCGACCCGCGGCGTGCCGCGCCCCGCCTGGCGGGATCGCCCGGATTAGTCCCTTCGGGGTGCGATCAGCTCGCCGGCGGCCGCACGCGCAGCTCGGCGCTCGCGGTGTTGCGGGCCGCGCGCGCCCCGGCGCGGGTCTTGTCGGCCATCCGCTGGTCTCCCGGGTTGCCGGAATGCGCCGTCGCGAGACGGTGCCGCTCCAGGCGCGACAATTGGGCACGCACGATGGCGCAGGCGGGCAAGGGGTCGCCGAGCAGCCGGGCCATCGCGCCGCTGACGATATGCTCGGCAAATTCGGATCGCGCCGACCGCAGATCGTCGGCATCGATCGAGTAGGCGGCGAGCAGCCGATCGATCAGCGCCGCCGAGCGCTGCAGGCGCGCATCCGGGACGCCGCAGCGATGCGCGTGGCCGAGCAGAAACCCGGCGCGGTCGGCGATCGTTGTCGCATCGGTGGCCTGCGCGGCGACCGCACCAAAGAGCATCGCGGCCGCCGCCGCAGCGCCGAAAACCCGTGAGGCGAGCAATGCTCTCAACGGCGCATACCCCGCCGCCGCGAGGCGATGCGGACCGGCCGGGGGGCCGGCGCCGCAGCCTGCACCGACACGATTACCAGCAACGCCAGGACGAGGCCGAACGTGATGACGAACGGTGCGGCGAAGATCATCGGACACTTCCTCTAACATGCCGGCGGCATCTCAGCAGCAGCGCGTTAAAACCGCATTGATATGCGTCAAACCAGTCGCCTTGTCGCCCGTACGAGGGTCGGATCGGCCGAATCGGCCGCGAGGTGAAACCCGAGTTCGCGGCACATCGCGAGCATCGTGCGGTTCTCGTGCAAGACCTCGCCGACAAGTTCGCCGATGCCGGCCGCCCCGGCGATCTCGATCAGCCGGTTCATCAACAAATAGCCAACGCCTCGCCCCTGCCAATCGCTCCGCACCGCGATCGCAAATTCCGCCGAGCGGCGATCGGGGTCGGCGAAGTAGCGCGCGATGCCGAGGGCGGTGCCGTCATGCAGCGCCACCAGCGCCATCTCGCGATCGTAGTTGATCTGCGTCAGCCGCGCCGCCAACTCGTGCGACAGGCCGTGTACCGGCACAAAGAAGCGCAGGCGCAGATCCTCCGGCGTCATATGGGCGGCAAGATCGTGCAGCAAAGGCTCGTCCTCGGGCAGGATCGGGCGCAACGCCACCTGCGTGCCGTCGCGCAGACCGGCCGTGCTTTCCAGTTCGCGCGGATAGGGCGCGGTGGCGAGGACGCTGGCGGGCTTGGACAGCTGTTGAAGATTGCGGACCGACATGTTGGAATCCGGTAAATGCCGGAGGCTGCCGCCGCGTTCCATGGCGGCGCATTGACCGCGATCAACCGGACGACTGCGCTCAATGAAACCGCGGCTTCACCTCTTCGCATAACAGCCCGAGGGCACGCAGCACCTGCGGCTGCGGGATTCTGCCGCCGCAATTGAGTTCGGCAAGAATGCCGTCGAGGCCGATCTGCGCGTCGACCTCGCGCAGCCGCGCCGCAAAGCCGTCCGGTTCGTCGACGATGATCTGCGTGGCGAGCGCCTCGTCATAGGTCAGCGCCTCCAGCCGTTCGACCCGCTTCAAGCGCTGCACCGCAACCTCGCCGCCGGCGCGACGCGCCGAATCCCGCGCCAACTCGGCCTGGTAGGCGAAAAAGCTCATGATGCTGTCTTTTGCCTCGGCGCGGGCCCGCGCGCGCGTTTCGGCGAGATACGCCGGGACGCGCAGAAACACGCGGCCATGCCCGGGATGCCCGGCGTCTTCGTAGGCCGCGCGATAGGCCTTGATGCTGTCGGCCAGTTGCGCGAACGGCCCCTGCCGCACCGCGACGAAAATCGGCAGGCCGAGCCGGCCGATCTGCGGAAAGGTCTCGCTGCTTGCCGCCGCCATGCGCAGTTCGGGATAGGGTTTCCGATAGGGCTTCGGCGTCACCGCCACATCGGCGAACCGGAAGTATTTGCCCTCGTGGGAAAAGCGCTCCTCGGTCCACGCCTGCCGCATGATCTCGAGCGCCTCGGCAAAGCGCTCGCGGCTTTCGCCGTAATCGACGCCGTAATCCTCGTAGGTGCGCACGACTCCGCTGCGGCCGATGCCGTAGATGAGGCGGCCGCGGCTCAACTGGTCGATCGTCGCCGCCTCCTCGGCGAGCCGCAGCGGGTGCGACAGTGGCAGCACCTGCACCGCGATCCCGATGCGGATCCTGCTGGTCCGCGCGGCGATCGCGGCGGCCGCCATGATCGGCGCCGACAATACCGAGCGCTCGGGCGCGCCATGCAGTTCGGCGAGCCATACCGCATCGAGGCCAACCCGCTCCGCCTCGACGATTTCGGCCAGCGCCTGCTCGAAAGCGGCGCTCTCGCAGCCGCCGGCGAGCGGCGGAAACTCCATGAAGCTGCCGAATTCCATGCGCCCGCGCCCCACGATGATCGCCGGCATGATCGTGGGGCGTCGTCGGCGCGCGGTCAATGCCGACACCGCTCCGGCCGGCTTGACCGGTGCCGGGCCGGGCGCCTATATCACGCCAGCCATCGGCCGGATGGCAGAGTGGCTATGCAACGGACTGCAAATCCGTCCACAGCGGTTCGATTCCGCTTCCGGCCTCCAGCTCCGCAAGCTTTGCATACGGTGTCGGCCGCATTGCCGGCATGCTTCGATACCTGGCTGGGATGAATGGGGCGAGAGATGGGAATCGAACCCACGACATCCAGATCCACAATCTGGCGCTCTAACCGACTGAGCTACTCCCGCCGCCGCGGCTGGAGGTAGCGGATCAGTGGCGCAGCGTCAAGAATAGGGCGGCAGAGCAAGCCTTTTCGCCGGCGGTGCGCATCCCCACCTGAGGCGCGGCATGACCTCGTTATCCCCCGCCTGGTGTCGCCGCGCGCTGCTCCTGCCCCACGAGATGGGCGAGGCCGACCGGCTGACCATCGCCGGCGGCGTACCCGGCATCGCATTGATGGAAAACGCCGGCCGCGCCGTGGCCGACGCCGTTGCGCGGCGCTGGCCGGTGCGGCCGGCCGTCGTGCTGTGCGGCCCCGGCAACAACGGCGGCGACGGGTTTGTCGCGGCGCGCATCCTCTTGGCGCGCGGCTGGCCGGTGCGGCTCGCGCTGCTGGGCGAACGCGCCGCGCTCACGGGCGACGCCGCGCTGGCCGCGGAGCGCTGGCCGGGGCCGGTCGAACCGCTCGCCGACTCCCTCCTCGACGGCGCCGCGCTCGTCATCGACGCGTTGTTCGGCGCCGGTCTCGCGCGACCCATCGACGGCATCGCCGCCGCGATCATCGCGGCGCTGGAGGAGCGCGGCCTGCCGGTCGTCGCGGTCGATATGCCGAGCGGCATCGACGGCGCGAGCGGTGCGGTGCGCGGCGGCGCGCCGCACGCCCGGCTGACCGTGACGTTCTGGCGCCGAAAGCCGGGGCATCTGCTGCTCCCCGGTCGCGAGCATTGCGGCGAGACGCTGGTCGCGCCGATCGGCATCGCCGCGGCGGCGCTCGACCGGGTCGGGCCGAGCGTGGTCGCCAACCATCCGGATTGGTGGCTCGACGCCATGCCGTGGCCGCGCCCGGAGGGTCACAAATACGGCCGCGGCCATGCGCTGATCGTCGGCGGCGCAGCGATGACCGGAGCGGCGCGTCTGGCCGCGCGCGCCGCGCTGCGGCTCGGCGCCGGTCTCGTGACGGTGGCGGCGCCGGAAGCGGCGTTCCCGATCTATGCGACGGCGCTGACCGGGATCATCGTACAGCCCGCCGACGACCTCGATGCGTTCCAGCGTCTGCTGGCCGATCCGCGGCGCACCGCGGCGCTGATCGGCCCCGGCGCCGGGGTCGGCCCGGAAACACGCGACAAGACGCTGGCCATCCTCGCCGCCGGCAAACGCGCGGTGCTCGACGCCGATGCGCTGAGCGTGTTTGCCGACGACCCGCCGGCGTTGTTTGCCGCCGTCAAGTCGGACTGCGTGATGACCCCGCACGAGGGCGAGTTCGCCCGCCTGTTCGACACGTCCGGCAGCAAGCTGGAGCGCGCCCGCCGCGCCGCACGGCAGAGCGGCGCGGTCGTGCTGCTGAAGGGCAGCGACACGGTCGTGGCCGCGCCTGACGGCCGGGCCGCGATCAACGAGAATGCGCCGCCCGATCTCGCGACCGCCGGCTCGGGGGACGTTCTCGCCGGCATGGTGTTGGCGCTGTTGGTGCAAGGCATGCCGGCGTTCGAAGCGGCGTCCGCCGCGGTATGGCTGCACGCCGACGCCGCGCGGCGGGTTGGCACCGGGCTCGTCGCCGCGGATGTCATCGCGGCGCTGCCGGCGACGGTTGCCGCATTGAAGGCCCGTGCGCCGGAGCCGCGCAGCGGGTAATGTCAGGCCGACCCCACCAGCATCTCGGGTCCGATGAGCGATCGCGCCACTACCGGGTTTCTTGATGGCGGCCTCGGCCGCACGCTCGCCAATCTGCGCAGCGCCTGGCGCGAGATCGCGCTGTCGGCGCGCGGCGTCTTGTCCGGCGCGCCGCGGCCAGACCTGCCGGAGGATGACATTGCCCGGCTGCGCCTGCAGATGCTCAATTGCCTCGACGGGCGCGGCGGCGAGGTCACCGCGCGGGCCCGCGCCGCCGCGCTGGGGCGCAGCTTTCTCGCGCTCAACGCCGCCGGGCGCGAGCGCTTTCTGCGCCTCCTGGCGGAAGAATTCGACACCGATCACGCGGTCGTCGACGATTGCTGCGCGCTGGTTGCCGCCGCTGCCGACGCGGCGGCGCGCGCCGCCGCCGAGCGGGCGCTGCGCACCGCGCTGGCGCCGCCGCGAGTCAGGCTGCTGCGCCAGTTCAACGCGCTGCCGGAAGGCGTCAAGTTTCTCGTCGATCGGCGCGCCGAACTGTTGGCCGCCGCCGGCAACAACCCGGCGATGCGGGGGCTGGCCGACGATCTGCGCGAGCTCTTGGCCGACTGGTTCGACATCGGCTTTCTCGAATTGCGCCGGATCAGCTGGGACTCGCCGGCCTCGCTGCTGGAGAAGCTGATTGCCTACGAAGCGGTGCACGAGATCCGCGGCTGGACCGATCTGAAAAACCGGCTGGAGGCGGACCGCCGCTGCTTTGCGTTCTTTCACCCGCGCATGCCGGACGAGCCGCTGATTTTCGTCGAGGTGGCAGTGGTCGGCGGCATCGCCGACAACATCCACGCGCTGTTGGACGAGGCAGCCCCGATTGGCGACCCGCACGCCGCCGACACCGCGATCTTCTATTCGATCTCCAACTGCCAGAAGGGTCTCGTCGGCATCAGCTTCGGCGATTTTCTGATCAAGCGGGTCGTCGATGCGCTGGCGCTCGAATTGCCGCGCCTCAAGAATTTCGCGACGCTGTCGCCGCTGCCGGGATTTCGCGGCTGGCTGAAGGGCGAGGCGGAGCGCGGCGGGCTGCTCGCGGGCAGCGAGGCGCGAGCGGTGCGGTCGCTGGCCAATGGCCGCGACGACGACGCCGATCGGCTGCTGCTGCGATTGCTCGACGGTCCCGACTGGGTGCATGACGACCGGACCACCGCGGTGCTGCGCGAACCGCTGATCAGACTGTGCGCGCGGTATTTGCTGCAGGCGCGGGCGCCGTCCGGGCGCGCGCTCGATCCGGTGGCGCATTTCCATCTGTCGAACGGCGCGCGGGTCGAGCGCCTCAACTGGCTCGGCGACATCTCGCCGAAGGGTTTGCAGCAATCGGCCGGAATCATGGTCAACTATCTCTACCGGCTCGATCACATCGAGACCAACCACGAGGCCTATCGCGACGAGGGCCGGGTCGTCGCATCGTCCGGCGTGCGCAATCTGACGCGCGCGCCATAAGACGCAGCGCCGCGCGCCAAAACGGCGGCGTCGGCGTCCGTCCGGCGAATCGACCGCGCGAATGCGGGCCGGGCGTCGCGTCAGCAACCCGGCAGACTCAATCGACCCACCGCCTGGGGATAACCGTCATTTTACATTAGTTTTCAATCGGTTGAGTAAGGCAAAAAGCCGGGGATCAAATTGTGATACCAAACGTTACCAAAATTAGGATTGATCGCAGTTCTTTTGCAGTATCGTGTCAGTGGGAGGATGCGGCGCATCGTCGCATCGAGGGCCAAGATGGGTATCTTCCATTCAGCGCAGATGGCGGACGCCGATACGTCGGCGACGAGCGATCGCGACGAGCGGCTGCGGCCCGGACTTTCAATCATCGTGATTGCCCTGCTTTCGTTGCTTTCGTGGGGCATTGTCGCGTTGATTGCGACGGGATTGCTTGCCGCACTCTGAGGCATCGGCGCGGCCGGGTCACGGCCAGGCCGCCTGCGGCGGCAGCGACATCAGGATGGCCTCTACATTGCCGCCGGTTTTCAGGCCGAACCGCGTGCCGCGGTCGTAAAGCAGGTTGAATTCGACATAGCGACCGCGGCGGACGAGCTGATGTCGGCGCTGCTCCTCGTTCCACGCCCGGTTCATGCGAGTTCGCACGATCTTCGGATAGACCGCGAGAAACGCCTCGCCGATGCTGCGCACAAAGGCGAAATCGCGCGCCCAGTCGCCGCTGTCGAGATAATCGAAAAAGATGCCGCCGGCGCCGCGCGGCTCATTGCGGTGCGGCAGAAAGAAATACTCGTCGCACCACGCTTTGAAGCGGGCATAGCACTCGGGGTCGTACGTGGTGCAGGCGGCAGCGAGCGCGGCATGAAATTCGGCGGCAGCGGTCGGGTCGGGGTAGATCGGCGTCAGATCGGTGCCGCCGCCGAACCAGCCCTTGGTCGTGATGATATGGCGGGTGTTCATGTGCACCGCGGGCACCAAGGGCGAGCGCAGATGCGCGACGAGCGAGATGCCGCTCGCCCAGAATCGCGGATCGTCGCGGGCGCCCGGGACCTCGTTGCGGAATTCGGCCGAGAATTCGCCCTCGACGGTCGAAACGTTGACCCCGACCTTTTCGAACACGCGCCCGTGCATCAGCGCCATCGCGCCGCCACCGCCACCCGGTCGCTGCCAGGTCGTGCGCCGGAATCGGCCGGGCGCCGGCGTCGCGGCGTCCGGCCCGGCATAATCGTCCTCGACCGCCTCGAAAACGGCGCAGATGCGGTCGCGCAGCGCCGCAAACCAGTCTGCGGCCCGCCCTCGATGCTCCTCTTGAGCCTGCGAATTATCGCGTGTTGTCATCGCCACCTCTCGCCGCCGATATTGCCTGCCGCGCCGGCTTTTGATAAGGCCGCCGCGGCTGGGGGAGCCGACAGGCATGAAGCAGCACCGGGTAGCGGTCCTCGGCGGGTCGGGGTTCATCGGGCGCTATGTCGTGAAGCGCTTGGCCGAGCGCGGCGATGTCGTGGCGGTCGGGGGCCGTCACGCGGCCGACGCCAAATATCTGCGGCTGAAAGGCGAGGTCGGCCAGGTCGGCCTCGTCAACCTGGCGATCGACGACGAGACCGTCATGCCGGCTTTCGTCGCGGGCAACGACGCGGTTGTCAACCTCGTCGGCATCCTGCGGGAAGGCGGCGGACAGCGTTTCGAGATCGCCCATCACATCGGGCCGGCGCGCCTCGCGCGGCTGGCGCGGGAGGCTGGCATCGAGCGCTTCGTTCACGTGTCGGCAATCGGCGCCGACCCGCGCTCTTCCTCGCTCTACGCCCGCACCAAGGCGGCCGGCGAAGAGGCGGTGCGCGATGCGTTCCCGACCGCGACGATCCTGCGCCCCTCCGTCGTGTTCGGGCCGGAGGACCAGTTTTTCAACCGGCTCGCGGCGATGGCGATGCTGTCGCCCGTCATGCCGCTGATCGGGGGCGGCGAGACGCGGTTGCAGCCGGTCTATGTCGGCGATGTCGCCGACGTGATCGTGCATTGCATCGATGAACCGGCGACCGCCGGCCGGCTCTATGAGCTCGGCGGCCCGCGCGTCTACACGCTGCGCGCCTTGACCGAGCTGCTGCTCGACGACATCCGCCGCAAGCGCCTGCTCGTCGATCTGCCGTTCGGCCTCGCCGCGCTGCAGGCGCGCTTTCTGGCATTGCTGCCCAACCCGCC
>DATJUL010000188.1:0-5933 GCA_035502295.1 Allostellaceae bacterium
CAGTTTCTCGGCGGCGGGTTCGGCGGCAAGGCCTATGTCTGGCCGCACACCCTGCTGGCGGCGCTCGCCGCCAAAGTTCTGGGGCGGCCCGTCAAGCTGCAGCTGACCCGCGCGCAGATGTATTCAATGGCCGGTCACCAGCCGGCGACGATTCAGACCGTGACGCTGGGCGCGGCAAGGAACGGAAAGCTGACCGGCATCCGTCACCACAGCATTTCTCCGACGCCAATATTCGACAATTACATCGAATACGCGGCGCTCGCCTCTCGTTCGCTGTGGGCGGCGGGCGGCGGCGTCGCGACAAACCATAGGATTGTCCATGTCAACCGCAACACGCCGACCGCGATGCGCTCGCCGCACGAGGCGTTGGGGCATTTTGCGCTCGAAAGCGCAATGGACGAACTCGCCTATGCGACGGGCGTCGATCCCGTCGCATTGCGCCTCTTGAATGACACCGAGTTCGACCCACTGACTGGCCGGCCCTTCTCGACGCGCGCGATGCGTCGATGCCTGATCGAGGGCGCCGCCCGCTTCGGTTGGGACGGGCGGAACCCCGAGCCGGGGTCGATGCGCGAGGGGCGCTGGCTCCTCGGCCAGGGTATGGCGGCCGCGATCTATACGCATTGGCGCTGGCCGGCCAAGGCGCGTGTCACGCTGAGCCGGGACGGCACCGCCCTGGTCGAGACCGGATCGCACGACCTCGGCACGGGCACATACACCGTGATGCAGCAGGTCGCCGCAGACGCACTTGGCCTTCCCTTGGAGAAGGTAACGGTGCGGCTCGGGGATACGCGGCTGCCTGATTCGCATGCCTCGATCGGTTCGGCGACGATGGCCAATGCCGGTGCCTCAGTGCTGCTGGCGGCCAAGGCGGCACGTGACAAGGCGATAGTGCTGGCGCTGACCGGGCGGGATGCGCCGTTTGCCGGCGCGGCGGCTGACGCGGTCGTCGTCGCCGATGGCCGGCTCGCCGTCGTGGGGACAAACCTGAACCTCACCTATGGCGAGCTGCTGGTGCGGAATGGCCTGAGCATCCTGGCCGCCGACGCTGCCTATGACCCGGTTCCGGAGCCGGACGGACCGAAGGCGGTCTTCAGCTTTGCAGCGCTGTTCGCCGAAGTTCGCATCGACCGCGAACTCGGTATGGTGCGGCTGAACCGCTTCGTCGGGGCCTACGACGCGGGCCGCATCGTCAATCCGAAGACCGCGCGCAGCCAGGCGATCGGCGGCATCATCTGGGGGATCGGGCAGGCACTTCTCGAACAATCGGAAACCGACGCGACGACCGCCCGGTTCCTAAACCGCAATTATTCGGCCTACCTCGTGCCGACCAATGCCGACATTCCGGAACTCGACACCCTGTTCGTCGGCGAGTTCGACGCGGAGGCAAGCCCGCTCGGCGCCAAGGGCCTCGGCGAGCTGACCGCCGTATCGGTAGCGCCGGCGATCGCCAACGCCGTCTATCACGCCACGGGCAAGCGCGTGCGCAACCTGCCAATCACCATCGAGAAGCTGCTGTAAAGCATCGATCTTGACAGCCAAACCAAGTCGTCCAGCTCGCTAAGGCGACAGCGAAACGGGTTTGCATGGTTCGGGTCGCATCGATCACGGCGCGCCTCGCGCCCCGCTTCGGACGAGCGGCGATCCTGCCTGCGGCACCATCGCTCTGGCATGCGTGCGCGAGTTTGCAGGTGATTGTTGTCCGATCAGGCCGGTCGGACGAGGTGCCGGGCGACGGTGCTGTTTGGCACGCAGGTCCGCGGCTCGGCGCTCCAAATCCTCGGCGGTGAGGACGCGCGCCTCCCATACCCAGTCACTGCCGGCATGCGCCGCCCTCATGCGGTGCCACGCCGCCAACTCCTCCAGCCTCTCAATCATTTCGATCATATCGGTCATCGAACTTCTCCTTCCGCTGTATGAGGCTCGGCAACGACGTTCTCCTTCGCCGATTGGGCAGTAGTCGTTTCCTGTTGCATGCGGCCGATGTCGCGCTCGGCGAAGGGACGGTCAGCGACGACCGCAAAGCAAGAGCCGCGACCGACCGTCGAGCGCACTTCCACCTGATGGCCGAGGAATTGCGCGGCACACCCGACAATGAAGAGGCCCAATCCGAGACCATCTGCACGACTTGTGTCGGCACGATAAAAAGCTTCGAAAATCTTCGAGAGCTCGCCAGGAGCAATGCCCGGCCCGCTGTCGCGCACCTCAAGATGCATCCGCGCGCCGCGTCGCCGGGATGCAACAAGCACACGGCCGCCGCTCGGCGTGTAGTCGATCGCATTGCGAATGAGATTGCGCAGTATCGCGCGCAACAGTGTCGGATGGCTCGAAACGACACCCGAAGCAGGGGCAATGCGAAGCTCGATCCCCTTCAGCGCAGCCGGCCGGGTGAACTCGACGGCGAGCCTGGCAAACAGTGGCCGCAGCACAACCGGTTCATCGCCGGGAGCAGCGAACCCACTCTGCAGCGACAGAAGCTCGACCAGCTGTCCCAGCATCGTCGCGAGTTCCGCGGTCGCATTCTCAGCCCGGGCCAGCTCATCCGGCTGGGCGCGGCGCCGCAGCATTGTCGCGAGCAAACCGTGTGAGCTCGTGATGACCTGCAGCGGCTGGCGCAGATCATGACCGATCATTGCGATTACCGCGGCGCAGAGATCGCTTTGCACGCCGCCAGTTTTGCTATTTTCGGTGACGGTTTGGCGTCTGTCGAAATAAACCGAGGAAGAAGCAGACGGGCGGTCCACGCCCAGCAGAATGCTTGTCATGTGTCACTCCGATGGTCGGTACGCTAGGGTCATGGCCGATTGCGAACCGCTGGTGCGAAGCGAAATTGGAGGAACTCGGGTGCGCAATCGCCGGACAAGCCGGCCTGCTTGTGCTGGACAGGCGCTACTCCGCCGCTGCACTCATACCGTTTTGCGGCGGCCGGTCGGCCCAGCTCGGCGCGCAATCGCTTGGCCGCCCCTTGGCACCCGAGTTCGATACTCGCGATTGCACAAAGCTCGCAAACGCCCTTGCCTTGGCACTCGCCTGCCGACCCGCCGGAAACACCGCCCATAAATCCACCGTCGGCAGCAGCCAATCCTGCAGCACCGCTACGACTTGACCCGACTCTAACTCCGGCCCGAACAACCATTCCGAGGTGACGGCAAGGCCGAGTCCGGCAAGCACCGCTGTGCGAACACCCTCGCCGGCGCTGACCCGAAGGCGCCCGCTTACGGTGACCGGGGTACCCGACGTTCCCCGCCGAAAGACCCAGGTCGCGCCACCGTCGCGCTGCTCATAGACGATGGCCTCGTGAGCCGGCAGGTCGGCAGGGGTCCGCGGCGCTCCTCTGGCCGCGAAATAAGCGGGACTCGCGACGACACGCCGTTGGCACTCGCCGATCTTGCGAGCGGTAACCGTCGAATCTGGGAGTGGACCTACCAGCAGCGCCACGTCGATGCCGGCTGCGACCAGATCGATGTCGTAGTCGTTCAGAAACGCATCGACATTGAGTGAGGGATGCGCGGCGAAGAAGGCCGGGAGGCCTGGCATGACATGTAGGCGCGCGAACGTAAGGGGGGCACCGAAGCGCAAGCGACCTGTCAGCGTCGCAGCGGCGCCACGCGCCGCTAGTTCAGCCTTCTCGGCCTCTTCGATCAACCGGATGGCGCGGCCGTAGAGGTTGCTGCCCGCTTCAGTCGGCGTTAGCCCGTGCGTCGAGCGCAGCAACAGGCGGACGCCAAGGCGATCTTCGAGCTGAGCAATCGTCTTCGAAACGGCGGGCTGGCCGATATGCAGTTGCTTGGCGGCACCGGAGAACGAGCCAGCGTCGACGATGCGGACGAAGGTCTCCATCGCAGCAAGTCGGTCCATCTTTATTTCCTCTGGTTACTAGCCCGATGTGATCTTTCCGGCAGTTGTTCGCAGAAGCTAGCCGCGAACGGCTCTGAATGCCTTTGGATTTTTCTTAATAGACCTTAAAGCGGCCGACGAATGAGCTTGCCGCTGCCACGCACGCGCGATTGCTTAACCAAGCTTAAAAATCCTGAAATCGCCGGTATACTGGCGACCGATGAAACCCGGACCGGAATTGCCGCCGCGGATCATGTTCGGGCGCTTCTGCCTGATGCCGCATCGCCGCGAGCTACTTTTAGACGATCAGCCGATCCGGCTCGGCGGCCGCGCGTTCGACGTCCTGATAGCGCTGATTGAAGCGCGCGGGTCCATCGTCAGCAAGGACGCGCTGATGGCGCGCGTATGGCCCGAGCAGGTGGTTGAGGAGAACAACCTGGAGGTACAGATCGCCGCTTTGCGCGCCGCCTTCGGAGCCGAGCGGGCGCTAATTCGCACTGTCTCCCGCCGCGGTTATCAATTCACTGGAGAATCCCGATTTCCTGCTGAACCCGAGGAAATGCGGATCGGCACCGGGCCGGATGCGGCCAAGTTAGCAACAAACCTGCCGCAACCGGTTTCCCAACTGATCGGCCGCGACGACAGTCTGGCTGGAATCCTGCGGCTTGCCGCCGCGCGACGGTTCGTGACCCTGACCGGCACCGGCGGCATCGGCAAGACCCGCCTCGCGATTGCCGCTGCACGTCAGTTGGTGCCGCGATTTGACGGGGGGGTGTGGCTTGCCGATCTTGCCCCTGTCTCTGACGCCGACTTTGTCCCCGCCGCCGTAGCCGCCGCGATCGGGCTGGAACTCGCCGCTGGCGCCGTCACTGCCGAACGCGTGGCGAATGCGCTGAACGGGAAGACGGTGCTGTTCGTGCTCGATAATTGCGAACACCTGATCGACGCCGCGGCCATGATGGCTGAGGCGCTGCTGCGCGCAAACCCGGCGGCGCGCGTCATCGCGACAAGCCGCGAGCCGCTGCGCGCCGAAGGGGAGCAAGTCTATCCGGTGCCGCCGCTGGACGTGCCGGCGGCGAATATCAACGACAAGACCGACCTTCTCGGATACGGCGCCGTTCGGCTGTTCGTCGAGCGGGTGCGCGCGGCAGAACCGCAGTTCGCCCGGGATGGACCGCCGCCGGTTACGCTTGCGGCGATCTGCCGGCGCCTGGATGGCATTCCGCTAGCGATCGAACTGGCCGCGGCGCGCGCCGCCGCACTCGGTATCGAAGAACTCGCTGTTCGCCTCGACGAACGGTTAAACCTGCTGACCGGGGGCCGGCGGACGGCGTTGCCCCGGCATCAGACATTGCGGGCGATGCTCGATTGGAGCCACGGGCTTCTCGCCGAGCCGGAACGCGTCCTGTTTCGTCGGCTAGCCATCTTCGCCGGCTGGTTCAGCCTGGAAGCGGCCAGTGCCGTCGCGGCGACCCCGGACCTCCCGGCGTTGGACGTGATTGATGGGATTTCGAGTCTGGTCGCGAAATCGCTCGTTGTGGCCGAAGTCGAGGGCACCGCGCGGTATCGGTTGCTCGATACGACCCGTGCTTACGCGCTCGAAAAGCTCGCCGAAAGCGACGAACGGGAAGCGATCGCACGACGCCACGCCGAATATTATCGGGACTTGTTCGAACGGACAGAGGCGGAATGGAAAGTTCGGCCCTCGGCCGAATGGATAGGCGAGTATGGGTGGCGACTCGACAATCTGCGCGCCGCGCTTGACTGGGCCCTTTCGGCAAATGGCGACGCACTGCTCGGCGTTGCGCTGACAGCGGCGGCGATACCGCTTTGGATGCAACTGTCGCTGCTCGACGAATGCCGCAACCGCGTCGAGCGGGCGCTGACCGCCGTCGATGCTGGAGCACGCCGGGACGCGCGCCAGGAAATGAAGCTTTGGGCAGCACTCGGCGGATCGTTGCTGTTCACGAGTGGGGCGATGCGCCAGATCGAGCCCGCGTGGACGAGGGCGCTGGCGATAGCCGAAGGTCTCGACGACCGGGAGTACCAATTGCGCGCCTTGTGGGGGCTGTGGGTTTATCGCATGCACAGCGGCG
>DATJUL010000189.1:0-4779 GCA_035502295.1 Allostellaceae bacterium
GTATTCGATCAGCTTCTCGGTGCCGCGATGCAACAGGCCGATATGCGGGTCGGCGCGCTCGATGGTCTCGCCGTCCATTTCGAGGACGAGCCGCATGACACCGTGCGCCGCCGGGTGCTGCGGCCCGAAATTCATCGTGAAGTTCTGGATCGTCGCCGGGCCGGCGAGGTCGCCCGGCACATCCTGCGCCGGCGGCGCCGGCATCGTACGGTCGCTCACGGTCCGTGCTCCGGCTGCGGCGGCAGGGTCGCCTTTTCGTCGCCCGGCAATACCTTGTCCATGCCCTCCCACGGCGACAGGAAATCGAAGCTGCGGAATTCCTGCTTGAGGCGCACCGGCTCATAGACGACGCGTTTCTGGTCGTCGTCGTAATGCAGTTCGACATAGCCGGTCAGTGGGAAATCCTTGCGCAGCGGATGCCCCTCGAAGCCGTAATCGGTCAGGATGCGCCGCAGATCGGGGTTGCCCTCGAAAAAGATGCCATAGAGGTCCCACGCCTCGCGCTCCCACCAGCCGGCCGCGCTGTAGAGCGGCGCGGCGGACGGCACCGGCAACGCCTCGTCGGTGGCGACGACCAGCCGGATGCGCCGATTGCGCGAGATGCTCAACAGGTTGTAGACGACTTCGAAGCGCTGCGCCCGGTCGGGGTAATCGACGCCGCAGATGTCGCACAGCATCGTGAAGCGGCAATTGTCGTCGTCGCGCAGAAATTCGAGGACGCGCAGCAATTGCTCGCGCGCGACCTGGACCGTGAGTTCGCCGTGGCGGATGTCGCTCGCGGTCGCCGCGCCGGGCAGCGCCGCGGCAACGTATTCGGCCAAGTCTTTGAGGTCGTTGTCGCTCATCCGCGCATGAACCGCCGCTCTCGGCGGATCTTCTTCTGCAGCAGCAGCACGCCGTAGAGCAGCGCCTCGGCCGTCGGCGGGCAGCCCGGAACGTAGATATCGACCGGCACGATGCGGTCGCAGCCGCGCACGACGCTGTAGGAATAATGGTAATAGCCGCCCCCGTTGGCGCACGACCCCATCGAGATGACCCAGCGCGGCTCCGCCATCTGGTCGTAAACCTTGCGCAGCGCCGGCGCCATCTTGTTGCACAGCGTGCCGGCGACGATCATCACGTCGGACTGCCGCGGGCTCGGGCGGAACACGACGCCGAAGCGGTCGAGGTCGTAGCGGGCGGCGCCGGTGTGCATCATCTCGACCGCGCAGCACGCCAGCCCGAACGTCATCGGCCACAACGAGCCGCTGCGCGCCCAGTTGATCAGCGCATCGACCGTCGACAGGATGAAACCCTTGTCCTCGACCTCCGCGGTCGCGGCGCGCAGCAGCAGATCCTCGTCGGCGCCCGGCGGCGCGATCCGGTCGGGGGTCTCGATCAATCCCATTCGAGCGCTCCCTTGCGCCATTCATAGGCAAAGCCGACGGTCAACACGGCGAGGAAGATGATCATCGACCAGAACCCGAACAGGCCCACATCGCCCAATGACACCGCCCAGGGAAACAGGAACGCGACTTCGAGATCGAAGATGATGAACAGGATTGCCACCAGGTAATAGCGCACGTCAAAGCGGATGCGGGCGTCCTCGAACGGCTCGAAGCCGCATTCGTAGGGCGACAGTTTCTCGGAATCGGGGTTCTGCCGCGCCAGCACGACCGAGGCGACGATCATCGCCGTGGCGATGGCGCCGGCGATGACGAGAAACACGATAATCGGGAAATAGGCTTGGAGCAGGCTCTCCATTGGCAGACCTCAATCGCGAGAACCGGGCAGGCGCCGCTCACACGCGTCACATCACCTATCCGGCGGGGCGCCGACAACGAGGCCGCTGGCGGATGGCTCGACACGATACCCGCGATCCCGACCGCTGGCGGGAGCGACGGGGCTCGAACCCGCGACCTCCGGCGTGACAGGCCGGCGCTCTAACCAACTGAGCTACGCCCCCGCGACCCGTCGATCGCGCCGCCACCTCCTACCTAGGCACCCCTGTGGTGTCAAGCAACTCCCGACCCGACCGCGCCGGTCGGATAGGTGCGGCGCGGCCGCGCCCGGTGCGGGTCTTGTCGCCGGCGTAAAAGAACGCGTGCGGCCCGGCTTCGTGCTAGGCTCGCGGCGGCGAACGGGAGGAGGATCCAATGCCATCGACATCCGGTTATTTCCCAATCGGCGAGCTGCGCGTCGCTCGCGTCGAGGAATCCTGCCAGGCGGCGTTCCCGCCCGAGGTGATGTTTCCCGACCTGCCGGCCGAGGCATTGCGGCGGCAGCTGCGCTGGCTGGCGCCGAATTATTACGATCCGCAGGCGGGTCTCCTGGTCGCCAGCATCCACAGCTGGGTGGTTCGCACCCGCCATCACACGATCCTGATCGACACCTGCGGCGGCAACCACAAAGAGCGCCCGGATTTCCCGGCGCTGCATCGGCTCGACCTGCCGTGGCTCGAGCGGCTCGCGGCGGTCGGCGTCGCGCCGGAAGAGGTCGATTTCGTTATGTGCACGCACCTCCATCTCGATCATGTCGGCTGGAACACCCGCCTCAGGAATGGCCGCTGGGTGCCCACCTTCCCGAACGCCAAATATCTCTTCAGCCGTGCCGAATTCGATTCCTGGAACAGCCTGCCGGTGGGGTCGCGCGCGGTCAACGAGGGGGTCATCGAGGACAGCGTATTGCCGGTCGTCGAAGCCGGGCAGTCGCAATTCGTCGACGACGGCTACACCCTCGACGACATGCTGACGGTCGAGGCGACGCCCGGACACACCGCCGGCCATGTCATGATCCGCGCGAAGGGCGGTGCAGCCGCGCGCGGCCTGTTCATCGGCGACATCATGCACAACCCGATCCAGGTGCCGTACCCCGACATCAACAGCGGCTTCTGCCAGGACCCCGCGCAGGCCCGCGCCGTGCGCCGCCGCGTGCTGAGCGAGGCGGCGGAGCACGACCATCTGCTGCTCCCGGCGCATTTCGGGGTGCCGCATGTCGGCCGGGTGCGGCCCGACGGCGAGGCGTTCGCCTTTCTTCCGGGTTAGGCGGGTAAGGTTGACGATATAGACCTTAACCAAGCCGTCATTGGCGGGGCACAGCCAGGCGAGATTTGATCGCGAGGCTCGGGTGTTTTCCACGCGTTAATTTTTTGCGCATCAAATGGCTCGATGCGCAAACCGAGCGTGCTTCCCTCGCTGACGCCGCTGCGCGGCCTCGCGGCGTGCTGGGTGCTCGGTTATCACGTCTTCGCCATGGAGCTGGGGTCAACCCTCCTCCTCGGCCGCGGCGATGTGGCGGTCGACTTCTTTTTCATGCTCTCAGGATTTGTCCTGTCGCATGTCTATGGCGCCGACGCCTGCCTGAGCTCCCGGTTCGTCGGCGGCTTTCTGTGGGCGCGCTTCTGCCGGATCTGGCCGCTCGTCGGCGTGATGGCCGTGCTGTTGACGGTGATCCTGCCTGGCGCGACGACGCTGGGGTTCTTGACCAGCGTGAGCCTGATCCAGGTGCCGTTCTCGTCGGCGCCCCTCCCGCTCAACGGCACGGAATGGTCGGTGAGTGCCGAGATGTGGGCCTACCTGCTGTTTCCGATCATCGCGCCGGCGATACTGCGGAGCCGCTCAAGCCAGACGGCGACGTGGCTGATCATCGCCGCCTACATCATGTTTTCGGTGCTGCGGGAGCGGGTTTCGGGGGGCCTTGTCGATGGGCTGCCGGCGCTGATCCGTGCCCTGTCCGAATTCGTTCTTGGGATGTATCTGTACCGCGCCTATGCGGCGGGCGGTGGGGTCGCCGCCGCGCTCGCGTCGGACCGGGCGGCAACGGTCGTATGCGTCGGGGCCGTCGCGAGTCTGTATTCGCCGCCCCTGATGGTTGCCGTTGCACCGGCGGTCATTCTCGTTGGCGCATGCTCTCGCGGACGCGCGGCGGCAATCCTGAATTGCGGGCCGCTGGTCTGGCTCGGTGAAATCTCCTACGCCGTTTATATCAGTCAATGGCTGCCGCTCGAACTGGGCACGACCCTGCCCTTCGCGAGACCGGCGCGCGCCTTGATGGTGATGGTCGGCGTCTTCGCCTTCGCCGCAGTGCTGCATTATGCCGTCGAAATCCCGGCGCGGCGGTGGCTTCGCGGCGCCGGAATGATGATCGGCCCGCTAACAATACCCCGATAACAACGGCACGCCGGCCGGTGCGGGAAAGGCCGGCCGAGCCGGTTGATCAGGCCGCCGGCTGCGGCTGCGTCGCCGGTTGCGTGAAAGCGCTGATCAGCGCGGCGATCCCCGCGATGATTGCCAAGAGCGTCGCCAGGGAGCCCATCAGGCCGAGCACGCCGTGCAGCGTGACGCCGTAGAGGATGATGCTCGCCGCCGCCGCCAGCAGCAGCACGACGCCGCCGGCAAACGACGACACGACGGCGAGCCCGACGCCGATGAACATCGCGATCGGCATGAACGGCGCCGTGGCAACCGCGATGACGCCGGCGAGGATGCCGCAGATCGCCGCGACGATCTCGCTGCCGCGCGAGCGCAACCCGAGCATCTCGCCATCGATCTCGTCGATCGAGCGGCCGCGCGTCTCATGCCCGATCAGCCAGAACGCAAACGCCCCGAGCAGATACCAATAGGAGAAATAGGCAAAGCCGGGGACGATCGCGTGCAGCGTCGCCGCCGGCTTGACGTAATTGCTTGATCCGGCGATCAGCGCGAGGCCCAACGGGCCGATGAACTTGCCGAGATTGCCGACGCCGTAGACGACGCCCATGCCGCTGGCGCGCAGGTCGGCCGGCCAGATCTCGGCCATGTA
>DATJUL010000190.1:0-2847 GCA_035502295.1 Allostellaceae bacterium
GATGTATTCCTGGAACAGGCGCATGAACTCCTGCCGCTCATCCGGCGTCGCGACCCGCCAGTAGCGCCCGAGCACGAAGCGGGCGATTTCGGGCACGTCGAAATCCTCGCGGAACAGCACGCGGAAGCGCGCGAGCCGCTGTTCCTGCGGCACGGCGGGGCCGAGCACCTGGATCGCTTCGTTGCCGAGATTGCTGATGAAGGCCCGCGCGTCCTGTGCCGCGGCGCCGTGCGGCCATGCCGGCACCAGGAGTGCCGCGATGATGAGCACGGCGGGAAGAATGGGGCGTCTGATCATGTCATCAGGTCTCGCGGCGATGGCGGCTGGACCGACCTCTTAACGATAGGCCGGATACCGGCCGCTAATCCCCGCCCCCCGCCGGCGACGGGTTCGGCAGGTCCGAGGTTTCGTGGCGGATCTCGGCCGCCCGGCGCTGCCAATACAAGGAGCGGATCGTCGCATAATAGTCGAGCGATGTCTTCTCGATGTCCTCGAGGCTGTCGAGGTTGCGCGACGCGGTGTCGACCCCGGCAACCGCGTCGCGTACCACCGCGACCCACACATAGCCGTGCTCGGTCGCGACATAGTCGCCCGGATCGCCGAAGCTGTCGGCCACCTGCCCGACCAGTTGCCGCGGGTTTGCCGGACCGAGCACCGGGACGATCAGATAAGGCCCCGAATACACGCCCCAGGTCGCCAGCGTGATACCGAAATCGTTCGTGTGATAGGGGATGCCCGTCAGCGTCGCGATGTCGAACAGGCCGCCCATCCCAAATGTCGTGTTGATGACGAGCCGGCCGA
The DNA here is from genome assembly GCA_035502295.1 of Allostellaceae bacterium. GTDB lineage: Bacteria > Pseudomonadota > Alphaproteobacteria > ATCC43930 > CGMCC-115725 > DATARH01. The sequence goes on from DATJUL010000190.1 coordinate 802, forward strand.
ACGTGGTCATGGCAAGCTTCGGCCGGCCCTGCAGCAGGTCGTTGGCGAAGATGTCCGGCCCGTTCAGGTTGCGCAGAAAATCGTGCAGCGATCGGCGGATCGGCGGCGGCAGCGCCGTGCGGTAGGCGCGGGCGATCGGAAACATCACGTGGTGATAGAATGCGTTGTTGAAGCGGAAGACGGCGCGGTTGGTGTCCTCCAACGGATCGCTGGCGGACTGATCGAGCAGTTGCGGCTGCGGTCCGCCGCCGCTGGCGGCCGGCGCGGCGCAGCCGGTGGCGAGCATGGCCGCCAAAAACGCAGGCAGGAGCAGCGGCAAGCGACAGGACTGCATCGGCGAGCCTCGGATCATCAACGGCCGGGCGGTGACGGGGCGGGATAATGGCTAAAAACGCGCGGCCTCGGCAAGCGATCCATGGCGTGTCCGTCACGCCGCGGGAGGCGCTCCCCGCCGGCGGCGCGGGATGATCGCCGTTTTTAAATCTCTTGACGATATAAAGATATGTTTATATGTTTAGGCATGACAGACGGAACCGTTCCGCTCAATGGGCTGGTCGCCACGCTGCGGGCGGTCGCCGAGCCTTCGCGGCTGCGCCTGTTGGTGCTGTGCGCGCGCGGTGAATTGACGGTCAGCGAGCTCGCGCAGATCCTCGGACAAAGCCAGCCGCGCGTGTCGCGCCATCTGAAGCTGTTGTGCGACGCCGGGCTGCTCGACCGCCTTCGCGAAGGCAGCTGGGTGTTTTACCGGCTCAGCGCCGGCAACGCGGCGGCGGCGCTGTCGCGCCATCTTGTGGCCGGCTGCGACGAATCGGACGAGACGATCGCGCTCGATCTGCAACGGCTTGCCGCGATCAAGCGTCAGCGCGCCGAATCAGCTTCCGCGTATTTCCGCGACAACGCCGCGCGATGGCACCGCATCCGCTCGCTCTACATCGATGAGCGCGAGGTCGAGGCGGCATTGACCGAGATTGTCGCCGCCGCCGCGCCGCATGATCTGTTGGACATCGGCACCGGCACCGGGCGCATGCTCGAAATCCTGGCGCCGCACGCCGGCAACGCCCTCGGCATCGACCAGTCGCGCGAGATGCTCGCGGTTGCCCGCGTCAATCTCGAACGCGCCGGGTTGTCCAACGGCATGGTGCGGCTCGCCGACATGTACCAGCTGCCGCTTGCCGATGCCTCGTTCGACGCCATCGTCGTGCACCAGGTGCTGCATTACGCCGACCGGCCGGATGCGGCGATCGCCGAGGCGGCCCGCGTGCTGCGCCCGAACGGCATTCTCGTCGTCGTCGATTTCGCGCCGCACGGCCTCGAATTCCTGCGCGACGAGCATGCCCATCGCCGGCTGGGCTTTGCCGATTCCGATGTCGCGCAGTGGTGCCGCGCCGCCGGCCTCGAGCCCGACGCGCCGCGTCGCCTGCCCGGCGAGCCGCTGACCGTCGTGATCTGGACCGCCCATCGCCGGGCCGCCGCCGGCCGCCTCGCGGTGCCGGCGACCGTGTCGGTTGCCGCCTCTCCCGTCGAGCGGGTGCTGTCACGATGAACACCGCCCGCGGCCTCCTCGCCGCCGATCCGATCGGCGATTTCGACGCCGGGCCGCCGCGCCTCTCGTTCGAGTTCTTCCCGCCGAAAACGCCCGACATGGAGGAGCGGCTGTGGGCCGCGATCAAGCGGCTCGAACCGCTGCGGCCGCGCTTCGTGTCGGTCACCTACGGCGCCGGCGGCTCGACCCGGGAGCGCACCCATGCGACGGTGCGGCGCATCCGCCAGGAAACCGCGCTGGAGCCGGCGGCGCACCTGACCTGCGTTGCTGCGACGCGCGCCGAGATCGACGCCGTTGCGCGCGGCTATTGGGAGGCCGGCGTCCGCCACATCGTCGCGTTGCGCGGCGACCCGCCCGGCGGCATCGCGACAGGCTATGCGCCGCATCCCGGCGGTTACGCCTTTGCCGCGGATCTCGTCGCCGGGCTGAAGCGGGTCGCCGATTTCGAGATCAGCGTCGCCGCCTACCCCGAGACCCACCCCGAGGCGCAGAGCGACAACCAC
>DATJUL010000191.1:0-3854 GCA_035502295.1 Allostellaceae bacterium
ATCGGTCAGATAAAGCTGCGCGATATCGTCGGGCAGCGGCCGTGCGGTGAGCGCCGCCACCAGCGCTTCGGCCATGCCCGCGGCGACTTTTTGCAGGTCGGCCGCGCTCGCCATGCCGCCGTGCCGCCAGCTAAATCCCACGCGCTTGGCGTGATGCTGGCCGGCCGGGTCGAGGCGGACGATCTTGCCGTCCTCGACCACCTGCAACCGGCCGCCGATATGCACCGCGGCGGTGGCAACCACCTTGCCGCTCTCGACCACGGCAAGTTTGGTCGTGCCGCCGCCGATGTCGACGTTGAGGATGCGCTTGTTCTCGTCGCTCGACACGCGCGCCGCGCCGGAGCCGTAAGCGGCGAGCATCGCCTCCATATGGTGGCCGGCGGTGGCGGTGACGAAATCGCCGCCTTGCTCGGACAGAACCTTGGCGATGCCTTGCGCATTGTCGCGGCGCAAGGCTTCGCCGGTGAGGATGACGACGCCGGTATCGATCCGGTCGGGTGAGATGCCGGCGGCGGCATAGGCATCGTCGATAATCGCGCCGAGCTTGCGATCATCGATGCGCTCCTCGCTCTGATACGGCGTGAGCGCCACCGGCGACTGAAACAGCGTCTCGCGCGACACCACGTAATAACGGCTGGTCAGATCCTCGGCGAGGCGGCGCAGGTGCACGCGGGAAAAGATCACCTGCGTGCCGGATGAGCCGATGTCGATGCCGACGGTGGTCAGCGTGACATTGTCCTGCCGCCACAGCGGATTGTCTTCCAGCGGCCCGTCGTCGCTGTCGAAATCGTGGTCATGGTCGTGGTCGGAATCGCCGCCATGGACGTGAACCGCATCGCGCCCATAGACGTGATCGGCGAGCGTGTGGGCCGGTTTCTTGCTGTCGTTATCGGCCATGTTTAGAGTCGGCGTTTCCCGGTCCCGCAATGGGACTTATTCCAGCGATGGCCCGCGGCGGTCAATACCGGTATCGCGCCGCCTCGCGCCCGCGATCGGCGCCAACGATGGGAGCTAGACCATGAGTGCCAACGGCTTGATAACGCTGCCGAGCGTGCGCAACGTCAAGGAGACCGCGGATCGCCTGGCCGCCGAAGCCGCCGCCAAGGGTCTGACGATCTTCGCGCGCATCGACCACGCCGCCGGCGCCAAGGCCGTGGGTCTGCCGCTGCGGCCGACCGAGCTCGTTATTTTCGGCAATGCCGCGGGCGGCACGCCGCTGATGCAGGCGTTGCAGACGACCGGCATCGACCTGCCGCTCAAGGCGCTCGCCTGGGAGGACGCCGACGGCAAATTCTGGCTGTCCTACAACGATCCGGCCTGGATCGCGGCGCGCCATGAGGCTGGAAAGGGCGACGCCGCGGCGGTCGCCGCGGTCACGGCACGGCTCGCGGCGGCGCTGGCCGGGCTCGCGAAAGCAGCGACGGCCGCTTAAGCGCCGCCTGCAGCGTCAGGCGGCCGGCGTGACGCTGACGGCAACCGCGATGTGCTGGCCGCCCGAACCCAGAATCACGCCGTCCATCGGCGCGACGTCGGTGTAATCGCGGCCGATCGCCAGCGTGACATGCTCATCGGATGCGAGGATGGCATTGGTCGGATCGAGTCCGATCCAGCCCGTCGCCCCGCCGCACCACAACAGCACCCAGGCGTGCATGGCTTCGCTGCCTTGCAGCCGATTGGCATCGTTGCGCTGCGCGCTGCGCAGGTAGCCGCTGACATAGGCGGCCGGCAGGCCGATGCCGCGCAGGCCGGAAATCATGATGTGGGCGAAATCCTGGCAGACGCCGCGGCGCAGCGCGAACGACATCGGCGGCATGGTGGTCACGGTGGTGGCGCCGATCTCATAGACGATGTCGTTTTTCATGCGGCCGATCAGCTCGATCGCGGCGGCGAGCACCGGGCGGCCGGGCGGAAAGCTCTGCCGGACATAGTCGCGAATCTCGGGGTCGAGCGAAACCATGCGGCTCGGAAACAGGAAATGCGCCGGCGAGCGCGGGCCGATATCGCCGGTGCCGAAGGCCGCTTCGCGCACGGTCTCCCAGGCCGGCGTCGCGTCGGGCTTGGCCGGCGCGTCGACTGCAACGCGCGCCGACAATTTGATGGTCAGCGTCTCATGCGGCTCGTTGACCTCGATCCAGGTCAGGCGGTTGCCGAAAAAATCCCAGCCTTCGCGCCGGTGCGCCGGCTCCGGCACGATCTGCAGCGCCGCCACATGCACGCGTTCGCCGTCGCGCGACACCGGCGTGAGCCGGAGCACGTGGCGGGCATGCGCCACCGGCGTTCCGTAGGTGCAGGTCGTCGTCTGTCGTACGTCGTAATTCACGCCAGCGCCTCCCACACCGGATCGGAACGCTCGGTATTGGCCAGATAGGCCGCGCTGACGGCGTCCGACAATTTCATCAGCGCCTGCTCGACATCGACGATCAGCGCCTCGCTGACGGCCGCCGCGTCGACGGTGCGCAACCGGGTGGCGACCGCGGCGGCGATCTGCTCGACCGGCGACAGCCGGCCGCTGGTGCTGCGCCTGGGCAAGGCGCGCAAATGCGCCTCGATGCGGTCGAGCTGAAACATCACCGAACGCGGATTGTTGGGATCGAGCATGACCAGGTCGATCACCGGCGTCGGTGCGGCGATCATGATATAGCGCTGCCGATAGGTGATCTGGCTGTCGGCGAGCTCCAACAGCACGTCGAGCTCGCCGTCCAGCGTGCGCGGCTGCGCCAGGGCCCGCGTCAGCCGGCAGGTCAACAAGGCGCGCTCGATGCGGCGGCCGAGGTCGAGAAAGCGCCAGCCGGCGAGCTGCGTCATGTTTTCCTGCGCCAGCCCGGACAGCGCCGCGATGATGCGAAGCGCAGCCTCCACCCGTTCGGTGATGGCGCTTTCCGACGGCAGGGCGGTCAGCGGCGCCGCGATCAGCTTGGCGAGATCGTTGATGGCGCGCCAGGCGTCCGGCGAAAAGCGGTCGCGAATGGCGGAGGCGGCCGAGCGCGCGGCGGCGACCAGCCGCGGCAGCGCGCCGTCGAGATCCGGGCGGGTGAGCGCGGCGCGCGCGATGAACGTCGCCGGCGCGGCGCTGCCGCCCGCGGGTATGGCGTCCCAGGCGGCGAGCATGGCGCCGAGCGTGCCGATGACCGGCGCCGCCGCGTCGTCGGCCTCGGCGACGCGGTTGATGATGGCGCGCACGATCCGCAGCGTCGCCTCGACGCGTTCGACATACCGGCCGACCCAGAACAGATTGTCGGCGGCGCGGCTCGGCAACAGCCCGCTGGCGCGCTGCACCGGCATCCGCTCGGGACTCGGCAGCAGCGTGGTTTCGGCCACCGGCCCATGCGCCAGCACCCAGGCGTCGGCCGTCGCGGCGCCGCGCTGCAGGCTCACGGCGCGCGCATCGACGTCGTCGGCGATGCGCACGAAGCCGGCCGGCAGCACCTGCCAGCGCTCGCCGACGCGGGCGACGAACAGCCGCAACGTGAACGGCCGCGGCTGCAAGCGGCCGTCGCGCCATACCGGCATGCTGGACAGCGTCACCGCCTCCTGCAGCACGTAGTCGATGCCGCGATCGCGGATCGACTGCATCAGCGCGCGGCGCTGCGCTTCGTCAAGCTTGGCGCCGAGAATTTCGCTGCCGAGCCCGGCGTCGGGAAGCTGCTCGGTGAAGGCGGCCGCGACCACCATGCTGTCGAGCTTGCCGAGCATATCCTCGCGCATCCCGGCATGGCCGAGCCACCAGGTGGCGACGTTCGGTATTTTCAGTTCGGCGCCGAGCACGACCGGCGCCAGCGCCGGCAGGAAGGCGAGCATCGCCCGCGCCTCGACGAGGCCGGCGCCGAGCGCATTGATGATGACGACCTTGCCGT
>DATJUL010000192.1:0-9307 GCA_035502295.1 Allostellaceae bacterium
TCTGCGTACCCGACTTCATAAAGTTTGCGTTCCATCGGCGGCAGGTAGAAGTACGCGTCGCTAGAGACCAGCGTTGCTCTATCGTCAATTATGGCGCGCCATAGCCAATCACAGAGTTCAACCTCGATCGCCTTCATGGCCTCCTGACCGTTGCTCCATATCGCCGTTTCCATTCGTGCCGATTTGAGCCAGGAGAACCAAGTCCGCTCGCGGCGACCGCCAGTCATGATGTTCGTTTTGATTTGGGTGCCTTGCAGCCGCTCTAGTGCCGCAGCAAAGTATTGATAAGTTTTTCCACCAGGTGTCTTTCCGGTAACATTGAAAAAGTCATGAGCAGTGAAACGGAATTTTTGATTGACATGCTCGCCGCGTGCGAGCTTCTGACTAGCAATCGAACATATGTAAACCAAAATTTCCTTATCCGTTATGGTAGCGATTCCGGATTTCGTGCCTTGCACGATAATTTCGACGTTCCCGGCCTTATACTGAATTGGGTCAGTACGTTTCGACTCGAGTGCAAAGAACGAATGCAACATAGTGTTGCGGTCATTCGACACGTCACCCGTCAATGGGCTATCGAGCCCCGGCAATGTCTGCTGCGATACCAATTGCGCCGCCATGATCATCCTGCCCGCGCATAGGGATAAATGAGCAGAGTGACCACCGTCCGTTGTCGTGCAACCGAAATCGACCTGATGTCCGCAGCAATACGAGATTCCGACTTCCCATGTCCGTGGTCGTACGAGCTGTTGGGGTCAACCAGGGTAGTTGCCAACACGGATGTCCGCACAAGTACGAGGTTTAAGCTCAGATGTCCGCGAGGGTACGAGTGAATCTCTAGGCTCAGGGCCGAATCGAACGGGAATCCGCTTGCAGACCCCAAGCGGGATCGTACTGCCGCGGACGTTTTTCAATGGGCCAAGCGCGCTCCAAAGGTCCTGTCGGGGGCAATCGGAGAGGAAAATCACAAATCACTCAATAGCATAAGGGGATTTTGTCTTAGACACGTCCTCAGGAGTACGACCCCTGTCGAGAAAGCGATCAGGCCGGCGAGCTTGGACGCGACCGGACATCAGCATTGGCTGACGATGCGAGAGACGGTTGAGACGGAGTTCCTGTGAGACGTCATAGCGTCGGGCGAAGGTTCAAAAGGATCGTGACCCGTGCTAGCCGATATTAAGGTCGCCTCAGGACCTCCCTTATGTAAAGACCGTCTATCGCAGGGACTAACAGTCGTGAAAGAATCTGGGCCTTGACTGCGCCTCTTGTCTCAACGACGTATCGAAGTGCTTCCGCCAGATCTTTGGGTAGGACCAGAGAGACTCCGGAGCGAGCCGTGCCTGCACTCACCCGAGGCAACGGAGGACAGGCGCCGGCACGATGATTTCGAGCAAGTTCGCGAAGCGGGTGATCAAGGACTTCTAGGGCGACTCGCGTGCGCTTCGAGCACCTCAGATCGGCGATCGCCGACAGCTTCTGCCCGGTTACCGCTGGGAGCTTGACCGCAACGTAGCGCCACGGGTCGTCCATGTCACCGTGACCAACAAACGGCGACTCACGCTCGTTCGCCACGCTGCTGGACCCGGCGGCCGGCATTAATACGCGACTTGGGTCCGTCGGCCCCATCGAGACTCTGCCGCGCAACGAAAACGTCTGAACCTCAGGGCTGTCGAGATCGATTTCAGGAGAGGGCGCCGGTCGCAACGGCTTATCGGAATCTTCACTCGATCGAGAGGGTCGCGTGAATTGAAGAGGTGGCTTAGCCATTGGCGAACCTATTTACATTGGGAGAGCCAAAGATTTCCTCGTAAAGCTGCCGAATTGAATCTCGGGCGCGGCGTTCGGAGGTGTTTGGTTTGTCCAATTCCGTTACCGCTAGTCCCAGCCGCTCGGCCTTCTCGAAGGCGACTCGCTGGTGAACGATGGTTCGGAGGGTAAGAAATCCTGGAAACGCCTCGGCGACCGCGTTTAGGTCCTCCTTGGCCGTCGAGAAAGGATTCGGCGAAATACGCATCCCCAACAGCCAACCGGTCAGCTGGGCGTCCCCGCGCATCGCATTCGCCTCGTCAAGCACGCCCTTCAGTTTGGGCATCGTCCAAATTTGCATTTGAGAGGGGTTTAGCGGGACGACCCATGCGTGGCTAATGAGTGCCGCCTGGCGCAGTTCGACAGAGTCAAATCCGCCGCAGTCGATAATTACGTCATTATAGTCTTCTGCAAGTGCCTTGATCGATCTCGCAGTTGTCGATCCCTTTACCTGCACGACAGGAATCGAGGGCGCGACTTTTTGTTCCTCACGGTTCGCTATGTAGTCAGAAAGACTCTCCTGATCTGGATCTGCGTCAACGAGAATCACTTTCTTGCCCTGACGGGCTCGTTCGATACCGAGGTTTGCCGCAAGGGTAGATTTACCAGTCCCACCCTTAACCCCTCCTACGAGCAGCTGCACGTCCCACCCCCTAACTAATCATCCCGACCACGCCACACGGGTAAGGATGCACACGAGGCCCATTCGGCCTACACGCTCAGAGCGGCCAGCACTGAGCATACAGGACAAGACGCCATGCGTGGACGCCCCAATTCCCGCGCCCATTACGCCCAATCCACCCTATCTGGTCAGACCATGCTGCCCAGGACATTAATTTACTATATCTCAGTTGCTTATAATATAAATCGGCTCTCCCCTCGGCAGCGAGCCGTCACCAAACTGTCCTTGGGCTTCACCGGAAAATCCCGCATGAGTCGGCCAATTCGCTCATGGTTCCAACTCCATTGGACGAATCGGTCTCGTCGATGGCGCCACCAGGCTGGTTGGCTTTCCGCTCCGATGGCCATCCCCCAGTGCCTCCTCTTGGCTACCGGCCGCGATACTTCATCGCGGGCGGACACGCCGAATTCGCCTTCTCGAAAGACGGCGACAGCACGCGTGCCAGATGCGCCTGCGCCGCCCGCTCTGCCGACGTAACCGGTCCCGCCCAGGACGGTCTTTCCCTTCTCTTTGTTCCGTTAAGGGGCCTGATCCGACCTCTCAACACCGATGGTGTCTCCACCCGCCGCGGAATCGCGATAGCTTCCAACAGCCGCCTGCGCCCGCCGGATCGCGGCATCAGCGGCGGCCATCCAGCCATCCAGTTCGGCAAACGCGAACTCCTCGACCGCCGCCCGCGGCAGGGGAGGGGAGGCGACAATTCCGACCGACGGCGGCGCCGGCGCGACGACCTCGGCGATCGCGGTTACGCTGGCTCGCGGTCGCCCACGGCTGCGCACCATCACGAGGCCCGTCCTGGCCGGCTGCGTCGCCTCGCGCAGCGGCGCCAGGTGTTTGAGGCCGTAGAGCCGCCGTTTCGAGCGGTGGGTGACCTCGACGGCGATGCCGAGGATCGTGAAGCCTTCGAGCAGGCGGCCGGCGTTCTTCGGTGCGATGCCGAGCGCAGCGGCGAGCGTCGGCGCGGAAACGACGGGCGCGGCGGCCAGCACGTCGACCGCGGCCGCGGCGTACGACCCCCGGCGACGATCGCGTACGGCGTAGCGGCCGGCGTGCCAGTCCCGCTCCAGCACCCGCAGCAGATGCAGCCCCTCTATTGCCTCGGCGGCGAGCGCCCGCAGAAACTCACCGGTCCACGGTGCGAGTCCCCAGGGCACCTCGGCCCGCAGCGACGCGGCGCCGCTCAGCGGCAGCGGCAGCCGGCCGACGCTCCGCTCCACCCAGTACCGACTCAGCGCCGCGCGCACTGGCCCGCGTCCGCCGCCGCCCTCGATCCAGGCATGGACGCCGAGCGCCGCGCCGACCAGCGGCGCGTGCGGTCCGGCCACCTCTTCCAGCTGCGCGGCGGCGCGCGCGATCTCTGGCTGCCGGTCATCGCCCGGCCGCACCCGCCAGCGGTAGAGGTCGAGCGCGTGGCGCGCCGCCGCGAACGTCGCGCCGCGGTCGATCGGGCTGTCGCCGGTCATCCGGAAGCGCACCCCTTCGATGAGAGCGGCGAGGTGCCAGGGGTCGATCAGCAGGCCGTCGACCGCGGCCTCGCGCCGCGCCGCGTCGAGCCGGGCGCGGTAGAGCCAGGCTTCGGCGAGCGGGTGCGCATCGAGTGCGGCGTCGAGCCGCGCGAGCGCCGCGGCGGCGGCTTCGAGCGGCGCCAGCCAATCCACGCGCACGGGGAGGGGAGGGGCATCCGGCATTCCTCGCCGGTCAGTCGTCGATGGCGCGTCGTCGCAAAAAGCGGTAGACTGGGCCGTTAATTGTTCTGCCATTCGCAAAGCAATCCCCTTGCTCTGACGACTGCGACCAACAAAAGACGTCTCACAATTTGCCGCCTTTTCGCGCACACTGCTACCGATTCGTCGCGCTCGCGTAGACGGACAGAGCTATGCTGCCACCACGCATGCGATTGAGGTTCATGCATCGTCAGAATACCCTGAATACCAGTCAGAGTAACATAACCCGAATTATCACCGCACCTGCCATAGCTACTCGGGATAACTATCCTTGTCACGAATACCAGGGTCAGGTATCAGGAACCAGGAACCAGGGATCAGAAAGCACGGTGGCGGGCGCCACGTCAGGGGGGGAGGGGAGCGAGTGCGCGAGAAGGCAAAAACCCCAGGCTTCCCGCCGGCAGACCGCCGCCGGGCCGGCGCTCGCTTCGCCGCAACGCGAGGATTAAAACCCATCCGCCGCGGGCCGCACATGCGGCGCAGCGTTGCCGATCGGCCGCCGCAATCGGCGCGGCACCGACAGCCGCCCCGGCCGTGAAGACCCGGCCACTGGCGACAACCGACGAATCGCCCGGCCCCGATGCACTGTCGGCGGCGCTTCCTTGCCACCGCGCCAGCAAGGCGGTACACAGGTACTTTGCGGACACGAAGGTACCCATGCCAGACCAGGTTCACATCCGCAATGCCGAAGCCGCCCAACTCGCCCGCACGCTGGCCCGGCAAACCGGCAAGACACTGACGGGCGTCGTGCTCGATGCGCTGCGGCACTACCAACCCGGCCGGCGCGAGACCGCGCGGAGCGACGTCGCGGTTTGGCGCGAGCTGTTGCGCCAGGATCGCGGGCAGAGCAACCCGCGACCAGAGGTCTCGATCGCCTCCCTCTATGATCCAGTCACCGGGCTGCCGGCATGATCGTCCTCGACAGTTCCATTATCGTCGGCGTCATCAAGGGCGAGGCGGACACCGATCCGCTGCTGGATCTCCTCGCCGAGGAGGAGTGCGCGATCGGCGCGCCGACTCTCGTCGAGAGCCGCGCGTGGTGCGCGATCAATCTCCGCGACCGCTCGTCCCGCTGGCTGGAGGCCTTCGTCGCTTCGCGACACGGCACCGTCGTGCCGTTCGGCCGCGAGATGGCGGACGCGGCCTCTCAGGCCTTCGCAAAATTCGGTCGGGCGAGCGGCCATCCGGCGCGGCTCAACTTCGGCGACTGCATGGCCTACGCGGTCTCGGCCGTGCTGCGTGCGCCGCTGCTCTTCAAAGGCGGCGATTTCGGATTGACGGACGTGATGGCGCATCCGGCTTCGCTTCGCCTGTGAGCCGCGACCGCCCGAGCATCGTCGCGGCCATCGTCCCCACAGTCATCAACGATCCGGATCCCACAGTCATGATGCCAGCCATAGGCCGCGCTGCCGGTGGCCTGCCGGCAGACCCGGAAAGCTGCGGCGAACCGTCGCTCGCCGCGGCCGGCGGGATCGGCGAGACGATACCGTCGCTGCCGCCAACACCCTACCATCCGGCGGCGCTGCAGCCGCCGGGGACCGACCCCGACGCGGTGCGCGACTGGTTCGACGAAGAGACGATCGTCTCCCTGCCGGCGCCGGCGTTGAGCCTCGCCGAGGCGGAAGCCGCGGCCGCCGATTACCGCCGCGCCGCGCGGGCCGACAACACGCGGCGCGCCTATCGCGCCGCCGTCGCGCGCTTTACCGACTGGTGCCACGAATACGGCCAGGTCGCGCTGCCGGCGGCGCCCGAGACGGTCGCGGCGTTCCTCGCCGCGGAGGCGGGCAGGGGGCTCGCGGTCAACACGCTGCGGCTGCGCCACGCCGCCTTGCGCTATCTGCATCTCCTCGCCGGCTACCCGCCGCCGACCGCCTCGCCTTTGGTGTCGGCGACGTTTGCCGGCATCCGCCGGGCACACCGCCGGCCCTTGCGCAAAAAGACCGCGCTGGTCATCGATCCGCTGCGCGCCGCCGTGCAGCAGATCCCCGCGACCTTGCCGGGACTGCGCGATCGCGCGCTGCTGCTGGTCGGGTTTGCCGCGGCGCTGCGGCCGAGCGAATTGGCAGCGTTGACCTTCGAGCACCTGACCCGTCACGACGACGGCATCGCCCTCGTCCTGCCATGGCGCAAGAACGACCAGGAGGCGCATGGCACCCAGGTATGGCTGCCCTCCGGGCGGACCGACCTCTGCCCGGTGACCGCGCTCGACGCCTGGCTCGCCGCGGCCGAAATCGCCGCGGGACCGCTGTTCCGCCGCATCTGGCGGCTGCCGCCGCCGCGCGTGCGGCGCGGCGCCAAAAGAAAGCCCGCGCCCGCGCGCTACCGGATCGGCACTGCCGCGATCGACACCGACTCCGTCGCCCTCGCCGTCAAGAAATGGACCGCCGCCGCCGGCCTCGACGGGACCGCCTTCGCCGGCCACAGCCTGCGGCGCGGGGCAATTTCGAGCGGCGTCGCCCAAGGGGTGCATATCGCCCGGCTGAAACAATTCTCCGGCCACGCCTCGCTGAAGAGCCTCGAAGAATATGTCGAGCTCGACGAACTGCGGCTGCACCACCCGCTCAAAGACGTGCTGTGACGCCGGCGCGGGGCCGAGATCACGGCAGCGCATCGATCTCGATCAGCGGCGCAAAACGCTGGAAATCGGCGCCGTTAAATGTGAGCCGTCGATGGACGGTTCCGCACGGCGTTCCGCGTTGCCGAAGAACGGCCAAGTGTCTTCGATCGCTCGGTCGGCATCCTTTCGGCCCATCGCGTCGCCGGGCGCCAAGTCCACGATGCGAATATCGTCGCGACGACGCTGGACAGCAGCGCTGGACATCGTTGAGCGCGGTTGCCATCGGCAGTCCGGGCGCCGTGGCCTGAGGCCGCGTCACTACCGCGAGATATTCACGCAATATCTGCGGGCTGATCCATAGGATCGCGCCGGCGGCTGCAAGCCGCGCGACGGCGGCTGTCGCGGCCGCGTGGCGCGCGGCAAACGGGCGCGTCGAATAGACGAGGACATTCGTGTCGACGAAAATCGGATCACCTTCCGTCGTCGCCATACATGTCCTCGCGGCGAAGGGAAATGCTGTCGTCCCAGGTGAGGTCGTGCTTCGGCAAATCGTCGACATTGAACTTCCGCGTCGGCAATTGCCGCGCCGGCGCGGGCGCCAGATTGATCGTCGCCTCGTGTTCGCCCGGCGGCACGTCGGGGGGCGCGACACCGGAGATCCGGTGATCGCGGCCAACCCGGATGCGGGTGTGGATTTGGGTCATCGCCGCTTCTCATATAAGCAACCGGCAGCGAATCTAGCAGCGCCAAAAGGCGCATGCACGCCGCCAACAGCGGTGCAATCAAAGGATCTCATACCCAGGGCCCGATAGCCCGCCTGACGCTTGTCCGCCATCCTGGCCAGCGCCGGCTCCAGCAGATCGACATAGTCGCAGATGACGACCTCCGGCGCGCTTTCTATGATGCAGCGAATCCAGACGGCCGGCATATTGCGCCGGAGTTCCGCGCCACGCGATCGGCATCGTCAGAAAGAGCGTATCAAGGCGCGCGTCGTCGAAACCTTCGCCGAGGTAGCGTCCGGTCGCCAGGATGATCCGCTCTTCACGATTGGCGATTGCCGCCAGCGCGGCCATCGCGTGCTGCCGCTCTCTCGCGGTCATCCCGCCCTTCAGCACGAGGACGTTGCGGGCAAAGCGCGAGCAGCGCTTCGCCAAGGCGGCGAGGTGATCCTTCCGTTCGTGGGCCGGCCGTCGGCCGACCCGCGGGCATTCAGAACCTTGCACATCCTCACCTCCTATCCTCGGCCTGCCCTTCGAGCGCGCGATCGAACATGCGGTCGAGCTCGGCCTGCTCGGCGATCGCCTCCGCCAGTTCCGCCTCGACGCGCCTGCGCTCGCGGCGCGTGAAATGGCAGCCGCGCAACTCGGCCCGCAGCTCCTGGATGTGGTCGTACAGCGCGATCATCGTCCCCTCCGTCTGTTTCAAAAGCGGGGACGGGCGCTCCATGCCGGGGCGGGCCGGGTCAAGGACGCCGAAGGCGCCGCGGAGTGGGGCGCGGGGGAGCCGATTTTGTCGGGCGTCCTTGATAACCGGCGCGCGGCAGCGCGCTCCTTGCGCTCGGTAAAATCGGGGGGACCGCGCCTCCTTGGCCCGGCCCGCCCCGGCATGGCACGATCAAAGAACCGAAGAGACGAACCCCACGACGAACCGAACGACCGGCGGGGATTTGATGCTGCGATGAGCGTACCACCCCCGCAAGCGCGCGGCGTCGGGCGCAATGCGTTGCTGCGCTGCCGACGGCGCAGCGGCTTCGCTTGGGGGAGAATTCGAGCGAATTGAGGGGAAAACCCCGCCGCGGCGAACCGCGGCGGGGCATCGCCTTCAGCGGTCGCGCGGCTCCCACAGCACGATGTGGGTGGCACCGTCTTCGCCCGGGCGTTCGAGCTTGACGAGGCGGCAGCGCAGCCAATTCGGCCCGAATTCCGGACAGCCCAGCTTGAGATTCACGTAGGTCTCGCCGCTCGATTTGGTGACCTGGCTCCAGCCGGCGCCGATCTCGTAGTTATGCGGTGCACCGCATAATTACGATTATGCAGAGTTGAGCGTTATGCGGAGCGGCGTCGCCTGAGCCGAGGATTTCCGCGCTGCAGAGCGGGTGTGCGCTCCGCATAATTCTGGGGGCGAGGGGCGGCGGCGGCGCGCCGAGCGCGACGCCGCGGCCGGCGGTTCAGCGCGACCAGACCAGCGCGTAGCCGCCCTCGGCCTCGATGAGGTTGGCGAAGATCGGCGTCGGGAAGGACGGGTCGTCGAGCTTCACCGAGTGATACACGGTGTTCTCCTTCGAGGTCCGCTTCCAGGCGGCGCCGATTTCGACAGGGCCGGCGAAGACGCGCAGGGCCGGGGCCTTCTCGTTCGATGACGGCTCGGCGGGAACGAAGCGCGCTTTGACGTTGAGCGAGAGGGTGCGAATGGTGCCGCTGAGGGTGCCGTCTTCGCCGCGGGTGAAGGTGCCGATCTGAGCCATGGTGACCTCCTTGACTGCTGTTTCAGGACCGCGCCCATCGCGGCCTGATGGCGGTCGACAGCGCCACGACGGCC
>DATJUL010000193.1:0-7533 GCA_035502295.1 Allostellaceae bacterium
ATCGAAAGCCCAATCCGAGGGCCGGCCGGCAATTGCGAGTTTCTGCTCTACGCCCGCCGCGGACCCGCCGCCGCCTGACGCTCGCCTATCGCGACAGCAGCCGGTCGACCCAGCGCAACAGGCCCTTCGGCTCGTCCTCGGCCGCCTCGGCGCGCGACAGCGGCCGCGGCGCCGGCGCCGCGCGGTCGCGCCGCGGCGGCAGGTATTTGTTGACCGGGCGATAGCCGAGTTCAGGTAACAGATCGACGCCGGCGCGCGCCGCGACGAGGTCGGAGACGGCGGAATTGGGGTCCCCGAGATCGCCGAAAAACCGCGCCTTCGTCGGGCACACCATGACGCACACCGGCAACCGCTCCTCCGGCGCTAGTTTGTCATTGTCGATGCGGTCGATGCACAGCGTGCATTTCTTCATGACGCCATCATCGGCGTCGAATTCGCGGGCGCCGTACGGGCAGGCCCACGAGCACAGTTTGCAGCCGATGCAGATGCTTTCGTTGACCAGCACGATGCCGTCCTCGGCGCGCTTATAGGAGGCGCCCGTCGGGCACACCGTGACGCAGGCCGGCTCATCGCAATGCAGGCAGGATTTCGGGAAATGGACCGTGCGCGCGCCGCTGCCCTCGCCCTCCTCAAACGAATGGATGCGATTGAACCACACGCCCCACGCGTTATCGGCATAGGCGTTGAAGTCGGGCAGCGGCGCCATATGGCCGCCGGTGTTCCATTCCTTGCACGCCGTCGCGCAGGCATGGCAGCCGACGCACAGATCGAGGTCGATGACGAGACCGAGCTTCTTCCCGCCGGGCGCCGCTTCCGGCAGGTCGGTCATGGCGCCCGCTCCTGCCATTCGTCGCCATAACGCAGGATCGCGGGCGCCGGCTTCATCGAAGGCGGCCGGCGCAGCGTCGCAAAGCGCGGCGCGGCATGCCCAGACTCAGCCGGCAGGACCTTCTCGACCCGCACGCGCAGATCATACCAGGCCGCCTGCCCGGTGATCGGGTCGGCGTTGATCCCGCCGCCGCCGGGCAATGTCTCGGTGATCAGGTGGTTCAAGAGAAAGCCGCGGGTGAACTCGGGCGAGTCGGCGGCAAGGTTCCACGCGCCGCTGCGCTTGCCGATCGCGTTCCAGGTCCACACCGTGTCCGGGTTGACCCCCTCCATCAGTTTGACCTGCGCCTCGATGCGCCCGGCGTGGCTCGACACCCACACCCAATCGTCGTCGGCGATGCCGAGCCGCTCTGCCGTGACCCGGCTCATGAACAGCCGGTTCTGGCCGAGAATCTGGCGCAGCCAGGCGTTCTGCGAATGCCAGGAATGGTACATCTGCATCGGCCGCTGCGTGACCGCGCGCAACGGAAACGCGGCCGGATCGACCAACCCTTCCTCGAACGGCGCGTACCAGATCGGCAGCGGATCGAAATAGGTTTGGATGCGGGCCCGGTCCTTTTCCGGCGGCAGTGTCGCGCCGTGGCCTTCGGCCGCCAGCCGAAAGCGCTGCAGCGGCTCGACATAAAGCTGCAGGATAACCGGCTCGGCAGCCGGCATCAGGCCCATGGCCGTCGCCGTATCGAGATAGGCGCGGTTGGCGTGCTTGTAGTAATGCTGCTCGGGCGGCAGCTGGTATTTCCAGAAGCAGCCGTTTTCGACATAGCGCTCGAGCTGCCGCGGGTTCGGTGCCCCCTTGCCGGCCGCCGTGCCGTCTTCGCCGCGCCAGCCGGCGAGCGGGCCGGTGCCCGGCGCCCGCTCGTGCAGCGCGATGTAATCCTTGTAACCGCCGGGGTAGCGCGGCGCGCCGCCCTGATCGACAAAGGCCGGCAGCCCCAGCTTCGCGCCCAGTTCGATCAGCACGTCCTGAAACGGCCGCACGTCGCGGTCGGGGGCGAGGATCGGCTGACGGATCGAATCGGCCGGTCCATCGACCCCGCCGATCGGCCGGTCCAACAGCGAGATGCAGTCCCAGCGCTCGAGATAGGTCGTGTCGGGCAGCACGAGGTCGGCGTAGGCGACGGTTTCGGAATAATAGGCGTCGGAATAGATGATGCGGGGGATTTTGTAGTCGCCGGTCGCCGCGTCTTTGTCGGTCAGCATGCGCAGCGTCTCGGTGACGTTCATCGCCGAGTTCCACGCCATGTTGGCCATGTACATGAAGAGCGTATCGATCGGGTACGGGTCGGCGGCCCAGGCGTTGCGGATGAGCATGTGCATCAGCCCGTGCGCGGCGATCGGCGCCTCCCACGAGAACGCCTTGTCGATGCGCTGCGGCCGGCCCTCGTCATCGACGATCAGGTCCGCGGGCCCCATCGGATAGCCCAAGGGCGCGCCGGCCAAGGGCTTGCCGGGCGCGACCTGGGCGGGCTTGCCGGCCGGCTTCGGACCGGGCGGCGCCGGCTTCGGATAGGGTGATTTGTAGCGCCAGCCGCCCGGCACATCGATCGTGCCGAGCAGGATTTGCAACAGATGCAATGCGCGGCAGGTCTGGAACCCGTTGGAATGGGCCGAGATGCCGCGCATCGCATGGATCGACACCGGCCGGCCGCGCATCGTTTCGTGGCGGCGGCCGGCCCAATCGGTCCACTCCTGCGCGACCTCGATTTCTTCGTCGAACGCGACGCGGGCAATCTCGCCGGCCAGCGCGCGGATGCGCTCGGCCGGAATGCCGCAGGCCGCCGCAACGTTGTCGGGCGCGTAGTGCGGGTCGAGATAGCGCTCGGCGACCAGCTGAAAGACCGGCACGGCGCGACGGCCGTCGGGCAAATTCGCTTCGCCGACGACGCGCGCGGCGATATCCGGCCGCAGCGCGCTGCCGAGTTGCCCGTCCGCTTGCAGCACGAGCGGCTCGCCCGCCGCGTCGCGCGCGAAGAGGCCGTCATCGGCCGCGCCGGGCGCGCGGATCACCAGCCAGGCGGCATTCGTATAGCGGCCGAGATAGTCTAAATCGATCTTGTCGGCGCGCAAGAGTTCGTGGATCAGCGACAAGACGAACAGCCCGTCGGTGCCGGGCCGGATGCCGATCCACTCATCGGCGATCGCGCCATAGCCGGTGCGCACCGGGTTGATCGCGATGAACTTGGCGCCGCGCCGCCGCATGCCCGACAGGGCCAACTTGATCGGGTTCGAATCGTGGTCCTCGGCGACGCCGAACATCAACAGGAGCTTGGTGCGCTCGTAGTCCGGCTCGCCGAATTCCCAGAAGCTCCCGCCCAGCGTGTACATGCCGGCGGCCGCCATGTTGACCGAGCAGAACCCGCCATGCGCCGCGAAATTGGGCGTCCCGAACTGCGTCGCCCAGAACCCGGTCAAGGATTGCGACTGGTCGCGGCCGGTAAAGAACGCGAGCTTTTTCGGGTCGTCCTCGCGGATCTTGCGCAGCCAGTCGAGCGCGGTGGCGATCGCCTCGTCCCATTCGATCTCGCGGAATGCGCCGGTGCCGCGCTCGCCGACCCGCATCAGCGGCTTTGTCAGTTTCGCCGGCGAATATTGCTGCATGATGCCCGAGGCGCCCTTGCCGCAGATGACGCCGCGGTTGACCGGATGGTTGGGGTTGCCCTCGATGAAGCGGATGGCGCCGTCCTTCAAGTGCACTTTGATGCCGCAGCGGCAGGCGCACATGTAACAGGTCGTGTATTTGACCTCGTCGGAGATGCGCGGCGAGGGGTCGATCGTTTCCTTGGGCGACCAGTAGTCGCGCCAGCGGCCGAGAAAATTCATCCCCGGAATTGACCATGGGGAGCATGCCATTGCAACCCACCTGTCCCGCCGCAGGGTGACGGCGCGACCGGTTAGGAGCGGGCTGCCATGATGACGGCCAGCAGCGCGGCGCCGTAGCGGTCGAGCTTGCTGCGCCCGATGCCGGGGATGCCGGCGAGCGCGTCGAGCGTCGTCGGCCGCAGCCTGGCGATCTCGATCAGCGTTGTGTCGTGGAAGATGACGTAGGGCGGGACTTCCTGCCGGCTTGCCGCCCCGAGCCGCCAGGCGCGCAACGCTTCCCATAACTCGCGCGCCGCCGGGGCCAGTGTCGGGGCAATCGCCGCCGCCGAGCGGGCCCCGCGGCGCGCCTCCTGCTGCCGCCGGTCGCGGCGCAGGCGCACGTCGCGTCGCCCGCGCAGGATCTCGATCCCGCCCGGTGCGAGCGACAGCCCGCCATGGGCGAGGTCGTGGGTCAGCGCGCCCTGCGCCGCCAACTGCCGATAGACGGACAGCCAGCCGTTCCGATCCAGATCGTCGCGACCCGCACCGAAGGTCTTCACCCGATCGTGACCAAACCGGCAGACCCGCTCGGTGGCGTTGCCCAACAGCACATCGACGAGGTGATGCGCGCCGAACCGCTGGCCGGTGCGGTACACCGCCGACAGCGCCTTCTGCGCCGCGATCGTGCCGTCCCAGCTTTCCGGCGGGGCACGGCAATTGTCGCAATTGCCGCATGGGCCGTGGTCCTGCTCGCCGAAGTAGCCGAGCAGTACCTGGCGGCGGCAGCCGATCGTCTCGCAAAACCCGACAAGCGCGTCGATCTTGTTGCGTTCGACGCGCTGCCGCTCCTCGCTCTCGATGTCGTCGAGCAGTCGCCGCAGGTTCATGATGTCGGCGCTGGCGTAGGTCATCCAGGCATCGGCCGGCAACCCGTCGCGGCCGGCCCGGCCGGTTTCCTGGTAATAGGCCTCGAGCGTCTTCGGCAGGTGGAGATGGGCGACAAAGCGGACGTTCGGCTTGTCGATGCCCATGCCGAAGGCGATCGTCGCGACGACGACAAGGCCCTCTTCATGCAGAAACCGTTGTTGATGGCGCTCGCGGGTCGCTGCGTCGAGGCCGGCGTGGTAGGGCAGCGCCTCGCGCCCGGCGGCGGTCAGCCACGCGGCAGTCTCATCGACCATCCGTCGCGTGAAACAATAGACGATGCCGGCGTCCCCAGCGTGCTCCTCGGCAAGAAACCGACGCAGCTGTTCGCGCGGGTTGCGTTTGTCGACGACCCGATAGAACAGGTTCGGGCGATCGTACCCGGCGGCGAAGACCGGTGCATCGTCGAGCCGCAGCTGCGCGATGATATCCCGCTGGGTCGGTGCGTCGGCGGTCGCGGTCAGCGCGATCAGCGGCACGTCGGTGAAACGCTCGCGCAGCACCGTGAGCTTCTGGTATTCCGGCCGAAAATCGTGGCCCCATTGCGAGATGCAATGCGCCTCGTCGATCGCGAACAGCGCGATGCGGCAGCGGCCCAGCAGCGCGAGGCAGGGCGCCGAGAGCAGCCGCTCCGGCGAGACATAAAGCAGGTCGATCCTGCCCTCGCGCACCGCCCGCTCGATAGCCGCCGCCTCGGCCGGCGATTGCGCCGAGTTCAGCGCCGCGGCGCGCACGCCGGACTGGCGCAGCGCCTCCACCTGGTCGCGCATCAACGCGATCAGCGGCGAGACGACGACGCCGAGCCCCGGTCGCAGCAGCGCCGGAATCTGATAGCACAGCGACTTGCCGCCGCCGGTCGGCATCAGCACGACCGCATCGCCGCCGTCGGTCACATGCTCGATGATCGCCTGCTGACGGCCGCGGAAACCTTCGTACCCGAAGACATGGCGCAAGACCTCGATCGGGGTGCGCTCGACACCCGTGCTCGGCGAGAGGCTCATGCCCGCCAGCATATCAGAGCGAACCGCCCCCGCGGGACATCGGAACATGCGAGCGTTGCGAGCGACGCCGCTCGGACGCAATCTGCGGCGTTGCCAAAGGCGCCGCCGGAGGAATTGGATGACCGAGATCGGCGAACCGATCGACCTGCGTTCCGATACGGTGACGCGGCCGTCGCCCGCGATGCGCCGCGCGATGGCCGAGGCGCCGGTCGGCGACGACCAGTATGGCGAAGACCCGTCGGTCAACCGGCTGCAGCAGCGCGTCGCCGAACTCCTTGGCTCGGAGGCTGCGCTGTTTGTGCCGAGCGGTACGATGGCCAACCAGATCGCGCTGAAATTGTTGACCCGGCCGGGCGACGAGGTGCTGGCCGGCGCGGACGCGCACATGATCTGGCACGAGGCCGGCGCCGGCGCGGCCAATTCCGGCGTGCAGTTCGCCGCGGTCGGCAGGGGCGGCCTGTTCACTGCCGAGGAATTCCGCGCCGCCGTCAAGCCGCGCGGCCATATCGTGTGGCCGCCGAGCGGGCTGGTCGCGATCGAAAACACGCACAATCTCGGCGGCGGCCGCGTCTGGCCGCAGCTCGAAATCGTCGCGATCTGCGCGGCGGCGCGCGAATTGGGCATTGCGACGTATCTCGACGGCGCCCGCCTGTTCAATGCGTCGGTCGCCTCCGGCGCCTCACTCGCCGACCTGGCGCGGCCGTTCGATCTCGTCTCGGTGGCGCTGTCGAAGGGTCTCGGCTGTCCGGTCGGCAGCGTCGTCGCCGGCCGCGCCGCCGATATCGCCCGCGCGGTGCGGGCGCGCCGCATGTTCGGCGGCGCGATGCGGCAATCCGGCATCCTCGCCGCCGCCGGTCTTTACGCCCTCGACCACCACATCCCGCAGCTCGCCGAGGATCACGCCAACGCGCGGCTCATCGCCGAGCGTCTCGGCGGCATCGCGGGCGTGCTGCTCGATCCCGCGACGGTCGAGACCAACATCCTCGTGTTTCGCCTCGATGCCGGGTTGCCGGACGCCGCCGCGATCGTCGCGCGAGCCGGCGCGGCCGGAGTGCTGGTCTCGGCGCTCGGCGCGCGCACCGTGCGCGCGGTCACCCACCGCGACGTGTCACGCGAGGATTGCGCCCGCGCCGCCGAGCGGCTCGCGGCAATCCTCGGCCGCGCCTGAAGCAGCGCGTCAGCTGCCGTTGGAACTCGTCGTCGCCCCGTGCCGCTCGCTTGCCTTCGACGCGCCGGCGGCGCCCGGGTTGGCATTGTGGCAATTGAATCGTGCGTGATGGTGGTGATGGTGGTGCCAGCAGTGGCCGGCGGCCTCGCTGCTCGGGATGGCTGAGACCAGACCAAATACAACCGCCGCGCCGAGCGCAACGCGCCACTTCCCGCCGCTCATGTTCTCCGCTCCCGGTTTGCGACCGCCTCTCAGGTCAAACAAATCTGAAGCCAAGGGCGAAGCCACCCTTGGCTGGTCGATGCGCGTGACATTGCCGCATCCCGCGCGGAAACGAATTGAAAAACAGCGTATGCGAATAGATTATTATCTCATTATTCGGAATAGGTTGCGCTTTATTTGTGCGGATTCCGGCGCACCGGCTACGGCACGGGCGCGCCGTGATCGCGCGCGGGCGCCAGTTCGTCGATCGCCTGCGCCAGCGTGACATCGCGCTGCGACAGCCCGTCGACGTCATGGGTCGACAGGATGATCTCGACCCGGTTGTAGACGTTGAAGATCTCCGGGTGATGATCCATCTTTTCGGCGGCCAGCGCGATGCGCGCCAGAAATCCCCATGCCTCGGAGAAATTGCTGAAGTGAAAGCTTTTGCGGATCGCATCGCGGTCCTGGACTTCGCTCCAGCCGCCCAATCCGCGCAGCGCCGTGTGACGCGCCGCCCCCACGAGCCTCTCGACCATCGCCTCCTCCATC
>DATJUL010000194.1:0-8822 GCA_035502295.1 Allostellaceae bacterium
CGATGAGCGTGTCACAGATCGCGTGTTCGACCGCGGCCGCCAGATCGGCGACATCCTGCGGCGCCGATGGCCCGGCACGCAGGTCCAGATCGGCCGCGATCTGCCGCACCGCCGTCTTCAGCCCGGAAAACGAGAAGTCGCAGCCGGGCCGCCCGTGCAGCGGCCGCGGCAAGGCAAACCGTCGCGCATCGCCGTCGCGCGCCGCGCGTTCGATCGCCGGCCCGCCGGGCCAGCCGAGGCCCAACAGCTTGGCGCTCTTGTCGAAGGCTTCGCCAGCGGCATCGTCGCGGCTGGCGCCGAGCAGGCGGTAGCGGCCGATGCCGCGGCAGGCCAGGAGCTGGGTATGGCCGCCCGAGACCAGCAGCAGCAGATAGGGAAATTCGACGCCGGGATCGAGCCGCGCCGCGAGCGCGTGCGCTTCGAGATGGTTGACCGCGACGAACGGCTTCCGCGCCGCCCATGCCATGCCCTTGGCCGCGGTCGAGCCGACGATCAGCCCGCCGATCAGGCCGGGACCGGCGGCGGCGGCGATGCCGTCGAGGTCGGCGATCGTCGTCTCGGCGTCGGCCAGGGCGCAGCGCACCAGATCGGCGAGATGGTCGAGATGGGCGCGCGCCGCAATCTCCGGCACGACGCCGCCGTAAGGCAGGTGCTCGGCGAGTTGCGAGCGGATCAGGTTGGCGCGGATCGTCGGCCGCGGCCGCTCGGCGACGATCGCGACCGCCGTCTCGTCGCAGCTCGTCTCGATGCCGAGAACCGTCAAACCGTTGTGCATGGCAGGCAGATGGCGGCGGGGGTCGGCCGTCGCAAGCGCCGGGCCACGCGGCTCAGCGCAGCGGCAGTGGGCCGGCAGCGGCGGCCGCCGGTACGCGCCGGCGGCGCACGACGGTCTCGCGCCACAGGATATAGAGGCCGGAGGCGACGACGATGGCCGAGCCGAACAGCAGGCTCTCGCCGGGCCGATCGCCCCAGATCGCAAAGCCGAGGATCGTCGCCCACACCAGCGAGAGATAATTGAACGGCACGACCGCCGAGGGCGGCGCAATCGACAGCGAGCGCGTCCACCAGAATTGCGCGACGCCGTTGCCGCTGCCGGCAAGCGCCAGCAGCAACAGGTCGGGCCAGTGCGGCGGCGCGAAGCCGAGCGGCAACAGGCCGGTGGTACACACGGTAATCGTCGTCATTTGGTAGAGCGTCAGCGTCTCGGTCGATTCGCTGACGCTCATGCGGCGGATCGCGACCGCGACGATCGAGATCAGCACGGCGTTGCCGAGGCCGAACAGCGCGCCCGTCGTCATCGTGCCGGCGCCCGGCTGGGTGATGACCAATACCCCGACAAAACCGATGACGAGCGCCGACCAGCGATGGATGCCGACCTGCTCCTTCAGGACGACGATCGACAACAGTGTCGTGAACAACGGCGCGGCAAAGCCGATCGCTGTCGCCGAGCCGAGCGACAAGACGCGCACCGCAAGAAACCAGCACATCATCGAGCCGAACTGCGACAGCCCGCGCTGCAGGTGCTCGCGGTAGCGCTGGGTGCGCAGGACGCTCCACCCGGCGCGCGGCAGGATCATCAGCGCCACGGTACTGAACGCGAAGAACGCGCGGAAAAACGCGACCTCGCCGACCGGGTAGATCGCCACCTCCCATTTGACGACGGCATTGCCGCCGGCAAACAGGACCGTCGAGGCGATCATGTAGAGAATGCCGCGGCCGACCTGGTTGCGCCGCGCGGCCAGCGGATCGGCGACGGTCATGGCTGAACGAAGGGGTTGAGGATCGAGGTGATGCCTAGGGCGGCGAAATCGCGCACATTCCGCGAGCAGACGTCCAACGATGCAGCTTCGGCGGTCGCCGCGATCTGGCCATCGATCACAAGGCGGCGCTCGTTTACCCGGTCGCCGCGGAGGCCTGCCATCAAGCGCCCCCAGATCACGGCGGCTGCCGCATCAAACGCCAGAATGCGCTCGCCGAAGCGGTCCGGGAGGTCGTGTTCGAGAAATCGGCGCTGCGGGCGCATGTCGCGGCCTCGCGCTTCGGCCAAACAGAGGCGCTTGGAAATTTCCCCCAACGTGAGGGCGCTGAGGTAGAGGCGATCTTCGCTCGTGCTGTCGGCCCACGCGCGGAGCCCGGCGTCTGCGCGCTCGCCCTTGAACAATTCGCTGACCACGTTGGTATCGAGCAGCCAGCCGCGGCTCACATGTCGCATTCGTCGTCGCGCATTGCCCCCTCGACTCGTTCGATCGCGACGCCGTCCAGACCGGCGCGCGCGAAGAAATTCGTCAGCGGCTCCCGGCGGTGAAGCAAGCGTTCATACTCTTGTTTCGACACGACAACGACCGCGTCGCGGCCGCGCTTGGTGATGGCCTGGGGCGCCGCTTGCGCCGCTTCGACGAGGCGACTGAGGTGATCCTTGGCGTTGCGGAGGGACCAATGCTGCATATGGCCATAATAGCCACCGACACGAAATGAGACAACTCGTCAGCGCCGGCCGAACAGGCGCTCGATGTCGCTGAGGGCCAGCGCCACATAGGTCGGGCGGCCGTGGTTGCACTGGCCGCTGTTGGGGGTGGTTTCCATCTGGCGCAACAGCGCGTCCATCTCGGCGGGCGACAGCTTGCGGCCGGCGCGCACGCTGGAATGGCAGGCGAGCGTGCCGCAGACGTGTTCGACACGTTCCTGCAAGGCCAACGCCTCGCCCCATTCGGCCAGTTCGTCGGCCAGATCGCGCACCAGCGCGCGCAGATCGAGGCCGGGGACCAGCGCCGGCACCTCGCGCACGATGACCGCACCCGGCCCAAAGGCTTCAAGCACGAGGCCGAATTCGGCGAGTTCGTCGGCCCGTGCGGCGAGCCGCGCCGCAGCGTCGGCGTCCAGCTCGACGATCTCGGGCAATAAGAGGCTCTGGCGGGCGACGCCATGCGCCGCCAGCGCCGCCTTCATGCGCTCGTAGACGAGCCGCTCGTGCGCCGCATGCTGATCGACCAGCACGATGCCGGCGGCCGTTTCGGCCAGAATGTAGGTGCCGTGCAATTGCGCACGGGCGGCGCCAAGCGGCGCGTCCGGTGCATCCGGAACGTCGGGCGGCGGGTCGGGCGGCGGCGCGAGGAATGCCTGGCCGGTCTCGGCGAGATGGCGCGGCGGCAGGCTCGGCGGAAACGCGAAGCGCGGCGCCGCGGCGCTGCCCGGCAGCGACGGGCGGAACGCGGCGAGCGCGGCGGCGCTGACCGTCGTCGAGGTGCGCTGCCCGGCAGCCTCCAGCGCGTGCCGCAGCGCGCCGACGATGAGGCCGCGCACCAGCGCCGCATTGCGGAAGCGGATCTCGGCCTTGGCGGGATGCACGTTGACGTCGATCTCGTCCGGCGGGCCGTCGAGAAACAGCGCGACAACCGGATGGCGGTCGCGCGCCAGGAGGTCCTGGTAGGCGCCGCGCACCGCGCCGACCAGCAGCCGGTCGCGCACCGGGCGGCCGTTGACGACGAGATACTGGTCCTTCGGCAGACCGCGGTTCAACGTCGGCAGGCCGGCCAGCCCGGCGAGGCGAAACCCCTCGCGCGCCGCTTCGACCGGCACCGCATTCTCGGCAATCTCGCGGCCCAGCAGCGCCGCGAGCCGCGCCTCGCGCGCCGCCGCTGCCGGGAGGCGCAGCAGCACGCGGTCGTCGTCGCCGGTCACGGTAAAGGCGATGCGGGGATAGGCCATCGCCAGCCGCCTGACCGCGTCGAGCGCATGGCCCTGCTCGCTCCTCGGCGTCTTCAGAAATTTCAACCGCGCCGGCGTCGCGAAAAACAAATCGCGCACCTCGACCCGCGTGCCGGCCGGGTGGGACGCTGGGACCGGGGCGCGCTTCCGGCCGGCCTCGACGACGATCTCCCAGGCGCTGTCGGCCGCGGGCGGTCGCGAGGCGATGCGCAGCCGGCTGACCGCGCCGATCGACGGCAGGGCTTCGCCGCGAAACCCGAGGGCGCGGATCGCCAAAAGATCATCGTCCGGCAGTTTCGAGGTGCAGTGACGCTCGACCGCCAGCGCCAGCTCGTCCGGGGTCATGCCGCTGCCGTCGTCGGTGACCGCGATCAGCGATTGGCCGCCGTCGCGCAGCGCGATGTCGATGCGGCTGGCGCCGGCGTCGATCGCGTTCTCGACCAGTTCCTTCAGCGCCGCGGCCGGGCGCTCGACGACCTCGCCGGCGGCGATGCGGTTGACGACGACGGGCGGCAACAGGCGGATCGGCATGGCGCGGCAGTCTAGCCGATCCGACCGCCGCCGACGAGGCGATGCGTCAGCCGGCCGGGACGCCGGCCGTCGCCGCGCCTGGCGCGGCGAGACCGCGGCGAATCAGCACCGCGAGCGCCGCCCACAACAGCACCGGGGCGAGCGGCAACCCGCCGAGCCGCGCCGCCGGAATTGCCAACGCCGGCCAGATCAAGAGCGCCAGAGCCGCGATCCTCTCCCACGGGCGAAAACCGTCGCGCCGGGCTTCGCCCCCGAGCCAGGCAGCGGCAAAGATCACCACGACGGCATCGTAATCCCAGGCATAGGGCGTCGCGAGAAACGTCGCGACGGTCACCACCGCGGCCTTGATCCGGGAAGGCGCCGGCCCGCGCCACACCGCCGCCGTCGCTATGATGGCGGCGGTGGCCGACAACGCCTGCAGCAGATAGGCCGCCGGCGAGGCGGCGCCCAGCAGGCGGGCGGCGGCGAAGACGGTCGGGCGAAACGGCCAGAACCCGGAACCCAGTTCGAGCGCGATGCGATCGAGCCGCGCCTGCCGCAGGCAACCGGCCCAGGCCGATGGCCCGAACAGCACGAGGCTGGCGAGCGCCAGCGCGGCGACGGTCGCCGCGGCGACGGCGAGCGCGCGCCAATGCCGGCCGGCAACCAGCGCCACCGGCAGCAGCACGGCCATCTGCGGCTTATAGGCGAGGCAGCCGAATGCGACACCGGCGACGACCGGCCGGCGCTCCAGCGCGATCAGGCCGCCGGCCAGCAGCGCCGCCGTATAGCAGCCGTTTTCCCAATAGAACAGGTTGAAGAACGCCGCCGGGGCGGCGACGAGCGCGACCGCCGCCAGCCGCCAGCCGACGCTCCGCCGCAGCAGCGCGACGCACGCTCCGGTGCCGGCCGCGACCCACAGGATCAGCGCCGGGATGAAGGAAAACGCCGCGAGCGGCAGCATCAGCAGCAGCGTGAACGGCGGAAACGGATAGAACTTGTATTCGCCGGACGGGCCGACCACCGAGGCGACAAAATGGTTGAAAAACGCCGGGTCGTAGACAAGCGCGCCGTGGCCCGCCGCGGCCGCCTTGGCGCCGGCGAACTGGGTCGCAAAATCGCCGGCGAGTTGCGAGCCGTCGGCGGCGGTGAAGCCGTGCACGGTGTGCATCGCGATGTTGCGCGCCATCACGATCGTCGCGGCGATGGCCAGCCCGATGCCCCACCGCAGCAACCGCCGGCGCGTCAGCCACCGGGCGTCCCGCAGCCAGAGGACGGCACACCGCAGCCGCAGCATTTCGCCCGCGGTCGGCGGCGCGGCGCGGCGCAGCGCGGCGGCCAGCAGCAGCAACAGGGCCGGGAAGCCGAGCTGCACATGGGTCAGCAGCTGCACCGGCGGCATCAGCACCGGGGCGACATAGGCGAACAGGAAAATCTCGCGTTCGCCGCGGCGAAAGCCTTGGCGCAGCGCGAGCCGCGCGAGCAGGCCGATCGCCAGCGCCGCCCACAGCAGGTCGTAATAAAAGACGTAGGGCGGCACGAGCAGCGCCGCGACGAGGAGGGTCGCCGCCTTGGCCTCGAACGGCGAATCGGGGCGCCGCCAGGCCCGCCACACGCCGAGCGCCGCGACGACTGCGACAATCGCCTGCGCGGCGTGCGCGAGGCCAAGCGGGCCGCCGAGCGAGCGGACGAAAATCTCGGCGCTCGGCATCGTGCCCCACGGCACCGCGCCGGCATCGCCGATCGCCTCGGCCACCGGCAGGTCGCGGAAGAACGCGGCCCAGTCGCCGGCGCCGAACAGCACCAGAGCGAGGACCGCGAGCGCCGCGGCCGTCGCCGCCGCGGCGGCGATCGTGCGCCAGCGCGATTCGGCGAGGAGCGCCAGCGGGAACAGGACGGCGAGCTGCGGCTTTATCGCGAGGAGCCCGATCAGGATGCCGGCGCACAGCGGCCGGCGCTCCAGCGACAGCAGCGCAAACCCGGCGAGCGACGCGGTCAGGAAGGCGTTCTGGCCGTCGAGCAGCGTGATGAGGCCGGCGGGCGCCGCGGCGGCGACGATCCAGGCGCGACGGTCGTGCAGCACGCGGCGGACCAGCACTACCCAGGGCGCCGTCGTCGCCAGCAGGAACAGCGCCAGCGCCGCCGGATAGGGCAACAGGCCGAAGGGCGCGACCAGCACGAGGAAGGTCGGCGGGTAATGCCAGGGAAAGATGATGCCGGGCAGCGCCGGCACGGCGGCATGCTGCACCGCGGCGATCGCCGGCTCGGCGAAGGCGGCGGCGGCATGGCCGGCCAGCGCCAGACGCGCCGCGCTCCAGAACGCCATGAAGTCGTAGCCGAACGGCTTGCCGCTCGGATCGACGAGGCGCGGCCACGACAGCGCCAGCCACACGATATAGAGAACCGCGAAAATCGCGACGATCAGCCAGGAATAGACGCGGATGCGCTCGCCGTTCAGCCAATGGCCGGCGCTGTCGGATGGGCCCACGCCGCCGCTCTCCCGCATCGGGTCAGGACGCTAGCGGCAGATCGTTTATCGCGCGTTAAGCATGAGCGGGCTCATTTCGCCTGCCGCGAGGCTGCGAGCTTCTTGCCCCGCGACGCGGAGCAAGGCAGGATCGGGCGAGGCCGCACCGCGGCCGGCAAGCGTTGCCGGGAGGGTTACATGTCTGTCATCAAAGTCACCGATCTCGCCTACGGGCGGCTGCGCGCCCCCGATCTCGACAAGGAAGAGGAATTCCTGACCGCGTTCGGCATGGTGCGGGTCGACCGCACGAAGACCGCGCTCTACATGCGCGGCACCGATCCGCCGCACCACATCCATGTCACCGAACTGGGCGAGCCGAAATATCTCGGTATCGCGCTCTATGCCGGCAGCATGGATGATCTCGAAAAGATTTCGCGCGTGCCGGGCGCCTCGCCGATCGAGGCGATCGACGAGCCGGGCGGCGGCAAGCGCGTGCGCCTGACCGACCCCGACGGCTACCAGGTCGAAGTCGTCCACGGCATCGCGCAATTGCCGAAAATCACGCTCGCGCGGCCCGAAGTCAATATCGGAGAGGACAAGACGCGGCGCCGCAACGCGCTCTACCGCGTCAAGACCGGCCCGAGTCATGTCAAGCGCATCGGCCATTTCGTCATCCACACGCCGCAATTCGAGAAGACCTTGGGCTGGTATCGCGAGATGTTCGGCTTCATCTGCTCGGATGAAGTCTACGACGGGGAAAAGACCAATGTCGGCGGCTCGTTCAACCGGCTCGACCGCGGCGACGAGTTCGTCGACCATCACGCCTTCTTCTGCATCCGCAGCGACAAGGCGGGCCTCAACCACCTGTCCTACGAGGCGGCCGACATCGACGACATCATGATCGGCCACGAGCATCTGGTGGCGAAGGGCTACGAGCACTACTGGGGCCTCGGGCGCCATTCGCTCGGCAGCCAAGTCTATGATTACTGGGGCGACCCGTGGGGCCGCGTGCACGAGCACTGGGCCGACACCGACGTGCTCAACGCCAGCGTGCCTCCCAACCTGATCAGCCGCGAAGATCTCGCCGGCCCGTGGGGCGGTCCGCCGTCGCCGCGCTTCATGGGCCACGCCAGCCCGTAAATGCACGATGAGGCAGTGAGGCAGTGAGATTCGGCGCGCGCAAAAAATCTCATTGTCTCACCGTCTCACTGTAAAAACTGAAAAGGGGTGCAGCATGAACACCTTTGTCCGCTGCGGCAGCCTGTTTACCGGTCGTGAGGATGCGCCGATCGACGGCGGGATGCTGGTGTTCGACGGCGCTGGCCGGCTCTCCTATGTCGGCCCGGAGGCGGCGGCGCCGCGGCGCGGCCGCGGCGACCGGCTGATCGACCATGCGGCGCATTTCGTGATGCCCGGCCTCATCGACGTGCACACCCACCTCGCCTACGGCAACGCCAAGAGCGAGGAGGACATCGATCTCTACAGCCCGCTCGAATTCCGCACCTTGCGCGGCATGTTCTTC
This sequence comes from Allostellaceae bacterium, assembly GCA_035502295.1. Classification (GTDB taxonomy): domain Bacteria; phylum Pseudomonadota; class Alphaproteobacteria; order ATCC43930; family CGMCC-115725; genus DATARH01. Next base: position 8,205 of record DATJUL010000194.1, read on the forward strand.
GCGCAGAAATGCGCCGCCGCCGGTTATACCGCGATCTGTTCGCCGGGCGATGCCGGGCAGATCTCGCTGTCGATCCGCGACGCGGTGAAGGCCGGACTGTTCGACGGGCCGCGAATCGTCGCCGCCGGACCGTATCTGACGACGCACCAGGGCCTGACCGACTGGTATCCGACGTGGATCGGCGCGCCGGAAACCTCGATCGGCAAGCTCGTCACCAACATCAACGAGGCGGTCGAAGAGGTGCGCCGCCAGGTCAAGAACGGCGTCGATTGCATCAAGCTGGCATTGGATGGCATCCAGCGCCGGCCCGATGGCGAATTGATCGCCGCGTTCACGCAGGAGGAGACCGACATCATCGTGCGCGAGACGCATCGCCTCGGACGCAAGGCGATCGCGCATGCGGTCGGTCGCGAGGCGACGCTTTATGCGGCGCGCGCCGGCGTCGATCTGATCTTCCACGCCTTCGAGCTTGACGATGAATGCATCGCCGCGATGCTGGAGAGCGGCTCGCTGCTGTGCCCGACCTTGACCCATCCGCGCAACCTGATCGACTTCACGCAAGCGCACGAGCCGGCGGCGCAGAAGGGCCGGGTCGAGGCGACCGACAGGCGCTATCGC
>DATJUL010000195.1:0-3945 GCA_035502295.1 Allostellaceae bacterium
GCGCGCCGCCAGCATCGCCGCGGCCGGCGTCCCGTAGACTTCGCGCCCGGCGCCGCACACGCCGAGGCCGACGCCGCCGACCCACGCCGCAATGCCGCTCTCCTTCGCCAGCTCCTGCACGATATAGGGCAGGACCGGCGCAGCCGGCTCGCTGACATAGAGAATTCCGAGGTTGGCGCCGCGGCCCGCGTCCGGCAGCTGCGCCAGGCATTCGGCGGCAAGGGTTGCGGGATCGCCTTCGGCAAAGGCGGCGGCGAACGGTTCGGTCATGGCTTCCCTCCGATCAGCCGGATGACATAGGGCGCGATATGCCGAGCAATGATCGCGACGCCCCGGGCGGTGGGATGGAGGCCGTCCGCCTGGTTGAGCTTCGGGTCCAGCGCCACGCCGTCGAGAAAGAACGGATAAAGCGCCACGTGGTCTTCCCGCGCAAGCATGGGATAGATGCCGTCGAAGGATTGCTGATACGCCGCGCCCCAGTTCGGCGCCGCCTTCATGCCCGCAAGCAAAACCATGGCGCCGGATCGGCGGATTGCTGCGATCATCGCCGCGAGATTGGCGCGGGCGAGCCTGGGATCGATGCCCCGCAGCATATCGTTGGCGCCGAGCTCAAGGATCACGAGATCGGGCTTGTCGGCGAGCGCCCAATCGAGCCGCGCGCGCCCGTCGGCCGTCGTGTCGCCCGACACGCCGGCGTTGATGACCCGCGCCTTGACCCCGAGCGCGGCCAGCCGCGCCTGCAATTGCGCCGGGAACGCATCGTCGGCCGGCAATCCCAGCCCCGCCGTCAGGCTGTCGCCGAACGCCAGGATCACCGGCACCCGCGCCGCCGCCGCAGCACCCGGGCCGGCGGCGGTCAGCAGCAGCGCGATTGCCGCAAAGAGGCGCGCTGCTTCACGCGGCAAAGACATCCTCGCTCGCCGCTTCCGGCGGGGGGAACGGGCTCGGCCATCATGCGGCCGAGATCGGCGCCCTTGGCGATGCAATGACCATGGCCGCGATGGGTCGAGATGATGCGGTCGGCGGGCGCCAGCGCCGAGCAGACGCCGACCGCGACCGCTTCCTCGCCGATATAAGAGTGCACGACGCCGTAAATCCGCCCGGCGCGGTAATCCTCCGACGCGCGCTCCTCAAAGCGGCGGATCGTCAGCATGCGGCGCAACATCGCACGCTGCTCTTCGGGCGGCAGGTTGGTCGCGAGACTCTGGGTCATGCGGCGATCTTTCCGCGCCGTTGCGGAACGCTATGATGATCCGCCGCCGCCCGCGCGGCAACCGTTGAGCCGGCCGCGGCAGGCGGCCTAGACTGGCGCTCCGTCAACCTGTCGCACGGCTCCGCCATGCCAGCTCCGGCCGATCCGCGCATCGCCGTCCTCGGCTTTTCGATCGAGTGCAACAAATTCGCCCCGCCGGCGACCCGCGCGGATTTCCTCGCCCGCACCTATGTCGAGGGCGACGCGATCATCGCCGAGGCGCGCGGGCCGACGCCGACGATGCTGCCGGAGACGCCCGGCTTCGTCGCGGCGATGGACGCCACGGGGGCATGGCAGCCGGTCGGCATCGCGCTGGCGATGAGCGAGCCGAACGGGCCGGTCGAACATGCGTTCTTTGTCGAACTGCTCGACACGATTGCCCGCGGGCTGCGCGCCGCGCTGCCGCTCGACGGCGTCTATGTCTGCGCCCATGGCGCGGCGCTGACGACCGAGGAGGACGACCCCGAGGGGGCGCTGTTTGAGCTGGTGCGCGGCATCGTCGGGCCGGACGTGCCGGTCGTCGCGACCTTCGACCTGCACGCCAACGTCTCCGACCGCATGGTCGACCTGATCGACGCGTTCATCGGCTACCGCACCAACCCGCATCTCGACATGCGCGAGCGCGGCGCCGAGGCCGCCGCGGCCTTGCGCGAGCTGCTCGCCGGGACGCGGACGATTCGGGTGCGGCTGCGGCTGCCGATCGTGCCGCCGACCGTGACGCTGTTGACCGCCGTCGGACCCTACGCCGAGATGATCCGCCTCGGCCACGAGCGCATGGCGCCGCAGATCATGAACGTGTCGGTGACGGGCGGGTTTGCCTATTCCGACACGGCGAAGAACGGCCTCAGCGTCATCGTAACGGGCCGCGGCGCCGGCAGCCGCGCCGCGGCCCAAGCGCTGGCGCACGAGATCGCGGAGTACGGCTGGAACCAGCGGGCGCGCTTCCACGCCCATCTGACCCCGCTCGGCGACGCCGTGGAGCAGGCGCTCGCCGCCGGAAGCGACAGCGCGCTGCCGGCGCTGTGCTTTGCCGATGTCGCCGACAACCCCGGCGGCGGCGGCCGCGGCAACACGATGTACCTGCTGCGCGCCTTCGCCGATTCCGGCGTCACCGGCGCGCTGTTCGGCATCGTCTTCGACCCCGACCTCGCCGCCGAGGCGCACGGCCACGGCCTCCATTACCATTTCACCGCCGCCTTCAACCGCGCCGAAACGACGAATTTCTCCGAACCGTGGAGCGCGCCGGCGCGCGTCGCCGCGCTCAGCGACGGCAATTGCGTCGGCCGCCGCGGCATTTATGCCGGCCAGCGCCTCGCCTTGGGGCCGACCGCGGCGCTCGCGGTGGGCGGCATCACGGTCGTCGTCGTGTCGCACCGGCTGCAATGCGCCGACCCGGTGTTTTTCGAGATGATGGGCCTCGATGTGCGCCGCGCGCGCTCGGTCGCGGTCAAATCGCGCGGCCATTTCCGCGGCGGCTTCGACGAGTATTTCGGCCCGGAGCAGATCGTCGAAGTCGATCTGCCCGGCCTCACCTCGCCGATGCTCCAGCGCTTCCAATGGACCCGCCTGCCGCGCCCCGTCATCCCCCTCGACCCCGACGTGCCATTCCAGCTGACCTGAAGGCGCTCGTGCCGCCTTCTTCCACCGCCCCGCGCGCGCCCGCAGACTGCGACATCCTGCCGCAGGCTGGGCACGGCAACGCGCGTCGCGAAACTGTAAAGAATCCCGACAGTCAAACGGCCCGACGCCCGACAGGCGGGATCGGCAGACGCGACATATCGCCGCATCCGGCAGGCGCGGCGGCGTCAAAAGAGGCGAGGGACGGGGTGGAGCTAGCCCGTACGGCGCCTCCTCCGGGTCGGATCGCGGCAGCGGCGCGCGCTGCCGAACCCTTCGTGCAAGGCCGCTCGCGGCAGCCATTCATTGGCGGTGAACGCCCGCGCAGCATGGCGCCGCGCGCGCGGCAGAATTCGTCTGAGGTGCACGCTGGAAGGCACGCGTCGGCGCGCCGCATCGTCACCGGGATCGGCCGTCGGTGTCATCGGTGACGAAACCGCCGCTCGGGCCATGTGTCGCCGGGTGACGGAGACAGCGCCGCCAGCGTTGGAGCACGATCGGCTCATGTGAAACCACCCCTCGTCACCCCCGCGAAAGCGGGGGTCCAAGGCAAACGCACGTCGCCAGGCGACAGTGATCGAGCGCACGCGGTCGCGGTCGTGCGCTCGGGCGGTCGGCGGGAGGTCGAGGAGAAGCGAGAGCCGGTGAACGCGTGACCGGCGGCGACCGTCGCAGGGTCGCCGCCGGTGATGATGATTTGATCGCGGATCGAATGGGAGGATGCGGTGCCGGCGGGGAGGAGGGGTTGCGGGGTCATCGCAGGGTTCCTGATCCGGCACTCGATTTATTGTCGCTTGCGGTCTGCTGGTGGCGGCGCCGGCCGGGGGGAGAGTCCGGGGCGCCGCCGATCGGGCAACTAACTAAGGGGTCGTCGGTCTTCTGCCTCAGGCGGCTACTGTCGCAGCGGCTTGCTTGCGGTTCATCCGGCTGCGGATGATCGGGAGGCCGGCAAGCCCGCTGAGGAACAGCACGATCGAGGCAGGCTCGGGCGTCGGCGTCATCGGCGCATATGAGAACGTACCGCTGATATTCGACGTGATGTCCCAGTCCTGGGCGTTGTCGAACGTCAGCGTCAC
>DATJUL010000196.1:0-4538 GCA_035502295.1 Allostellaceae bacterium
GCGCACGCACCCGGGCCGATGGCGGACGGCAACTGGTCGGTCGCGGCCTATCTCGACGAGCGCGCCGACGACCGGCAGACCGCGGCGCTCGGCGCCATCTTCACCGGCGCCGACGGCGGGCCGATGGCCGCGTTCGCGCCCCTGATTTCGCAGCAGCTCGGCGTGAAGAAGGTGCCGATCCATTATGCCGTGCAGGGCAAGAACCGCTCGGTCGACATCCCTGGTATCATGCAGATGGCGGTCCAGCCGATCCCGACGATGCATCCCGCGGGCGAGGTCTGGACGACGCTCGGCCACCCGGTTGCGCCCGATCATATCGCGCTGGCGATGGGCTGCGGCGGCAGCACGTTCGCCGATTACGGCATGCGCTGGGACAATTCCGGGCGCAACGGCCATTATGCGCCGATCAACTGGTCGAATTGATGGTGATCGTCGCCAGTCTCGGCAGCGCGACGGGATTGCTTCGCTCTGCTCGCAATAACGCTGGAAGCAGCCGTCATTGCGAGGAGCGCAGCGACGAAGCAATCCCGCAGAGGATGGGCTCGCAATGCGCAGCACCCTGATCGCCTCGCCGACGGCGCAGCGCAACCTCGTCCTGGTCTTGTTGCTCGCCGTGGCGGCGGCGTGCTGGGCGTGGTTGTTGGCGCAAGGCGGCAGCCGGGGCATGGACATGGCGGCGATGGCGCGGCCGACGATGGGCCTGCCGGCGCCCGCCTTCCTGGCGATGTGGGTTGCCATGATGGTCGCGATGATGTTCCCGACCATGGCGCCGATGGTGCTGACCTTTCATCGCATCCAATCGGCCAAGCGCGCCCGCGGCGAGGCGTTTGTTTCGACCTGGGTGTTTGTCGCCGGCTACACGATCGTGTGGGCGGCGGCGGGGATCGCGGCCTATCTCGGCGCCGTCGCGGCGGAAGCGATCGCAGCGGGGCTCGGGCTGTCGGCCGCCGCCACGGCGCGTATCGGCGGCGGCTTCCTGGTTCTCGCCGGCATCTATCAGCTGACCCCGTACAAGAACGTCTGTCTGTCGAGGTGCCGCTCGCCGATCGGTTTTCTGTTGAGCGCCTGGCGCGACGGCGCCGTGGGCGCCCTGCGCATGGGGTTCGAGCACGGTGCCTCGTGCCTCGGCTGCTGCTGGCTGTTGATGGTCATCCTGTTCCCGCTCGGCATCATGAACTTGGGCGCGATGGCAATCGTCACGCTTCTAGTCTTTGCCGAAAAGGCGCTGCCATGGGAGCGCCTGGCAGTTTGGGGCGCGGCCGGCGCGCTCGTCTTCTATGGGGCCGTCGTCATCGCCGTGCCGCGCACGCTCCCGACGTTCATCGCGCCAATGCCGGGCATGACGATGCAAGCGGGCACGATGGCGCCGCGGAGACATTAATCGCGTGGCAGCCTTTGTCGTCGCGATCGACGGGCCGGCCGCGTCCGGCAAAGGCACGCTGGCGCGCCGGCTGGCGGCGTATTTCAGCTTAGCCCATCTCGATACCGGCAAGCTCTACCGGGCGACCGCCTTCCTGGCGCTTGCGCGCGGCGGCGATCCGGCCGATCCGGCTGCGGCCGAAGCGGCGGCGCGGCAGGTCGATCCGGCAACGCTCGATGATCCGCGCCTCCTGAGCGAGGCGGTCGCGCAGGCCTCCTCGGTCGTCGCCGCGATGCCAGAGGTGCGCGCCGCGCTGCTGCGGTTCCAGCGCGAGTTTGCCGCGCGTCCGCCCGGCGGCCGCCGCGGCGCGGTGCTCGACGGCCGCGACATCGGCACCGCCGTCTGCCCCGACGCGGCGGTGAAGCTTTTTGTCACCGCCAGCCCCGAGGTGCGCGCCGAGCGGCGCGTCCGGGAGTTGCGGCGGCGCGGCGCGGCGGCTATATACCAAAATGTCCTGCAGGACATGACCGAACGCGACGCGCGCGACGAAGGGCGTCGGGCCGCCCCGCTTGCGGCAGCTCCCGACGCCGTGATCATCGACACGACCGCGCTCGATGCCGATCAGGCCTTCGAGCGGGCCTCCGAGATCATCGGGCGCGCCCTCGCTGCTCACGGCCCCTAGCCCGTGCCGCCGCGGTGCAATCGGTCAGTCTGGCGGACCGGGTCCACGCGGCCGCACCCGTTTCCCCCGCCGGCTGCCTGCTCTGTGCCGATCCCGGCGGAGCGGTTGTCATCCCGCTACTCCCTGAGGACGCGGACGGGATCGAGGAGAAGGAATGGCCGTAGCAGCAGAAACCGCCGCCCCCGCCGCCCGCCATGAGAATTTTGCCGCGCTGCTCGATGAGTCGTTGGGTGTCGGCGCCAACGGGCTCGAAGGCACCGTCGTCAAGGGCCGGGTCATCGCGATCGAGAACGATGCAGCGCTGATCGATGTCGGGCTCAAGTCGGAGGGCCGCGTCCCGCTCAAGGAATTTTCGACGCCCGGCGCGCCGGCCGACCTCCATGTCGGCGACACGGTCGAGGTCTTCCTCGAACGCCTGGAAGACAAGAACGGCGAGGCGCAATTGTCCCGCGAGAAGGCGCGGCGCGAGGAAGCCTGGACGTTGCTGGAAAAAAGCTTCCAGGCCAACGAGCGGGTGACCGGCCACATTTTCGGCCGGGTCAAGGGCGGCTTCACCGTCGATCTCAACGGCGCCGTCGCGTTTCTGCCGGGCAGCCAGGTCGATATCCGCCCGGTGCGCGACATCGGGCCGCTCCTGGGCTCGCCGCAGCCCTTCCAGATCCTGAAGATGGACCGCTCGCGCGGCAACATCGTCGTGTCGCGCCGCGCCGTCCTCGAGGAGAGCCGCGCCGAGCAGCGTTCGGAACTCGTCGCGAGCCTCAAGGAAGGCCAGATACTCAACGGCGTCGTCAAGAACATCACCGATTACGGCGCCTTCGTCGATCTCGGCGGCGTCGACGGCCTCTTGCATGTCACCGACATCGCGTGGCGCCGCATCAACCACCCGTCGGAAGCCTTGAACATCGGCCAGAACGTCAAGGTCCAGGTGATCCGCTTCAACCCCGAGACGCAGCGGATTTCCTTGGGCATGAAGCAGCTCGAAGCCGACCCGTGGGAGGGCGTCGAGCTGAAATATCCGGCCGGCGCCAAGTTCAAGGGCCGGGTCACGAACATCACCGACTACGGCGCCTTTGTCGAACTGGAGCCGGGGGTCGAGGGCCTCGTGCACGTGTCCGAGATGAGCTGGACCAAGAAGAACGTGCATCCCGGCAAGATCGTCTCGACCAGCCAAGAGGTCGAGGTCATGGTGCTCGATGTCGATCCGCAGAAGCGGCGCATCAGCCTCGGCCTGAAGCAGGTCATGGCGAACCCGTGGGAAGCATTTGTCGATGAGCACCCGGTCGGCAGCACGGTCGAGGGCGAGGTTCGCAACATTACCGAGTTCGGCCTGTTTGTCGGCCTGCCGGGCGATATCGACGGCATGGTGCACCTGTCCGACATCGACTGGAACCGGCCGGGCGAGGACGCCGTCAAGGATTACCGCAAGGGCGAACCGGTGCGCGTCAAGGTGCTCGACGTCGATGTCGAGAAGGAGCGCATCTCGCTCGGCATCAAGCAGCTCGAAGCCGACCCGTTCGAGACCGGCGCGCAGACGCTGAAGAAGGGCGAGGTCGTGACCGGCAAGATTTCCGCGATCGCCGACGGCGGCGTCGAGGTCTTGTTGGCCGACAACGTGCCCGGCTTCATCCGAAAGTCCGAACTGTCGCGCGATCGCAGCGAGCAGCGCCCCGACCGCTTCGCGGTCGGCGAGCGGGTCGATGCCAAGATCACCGCGATCGACCGCGCCACGCGGCGCGTCACGCTGTCGATCAAGGCGCGCGAGGTGGACGAGGAGAAGCGGGCGATGCAGGAATTCGGCTCGTCCGATTCCGGCGCCAGCCTCGGCGACATCCTCGGCGCCGCGATCCGCCGCCGTCAGACCGAAGCGGAAGCCGACGCCGACGACAAGGGCTGAGCCGGCGATGGCGTTCCACGACATCCTCTACGACAAGCGCGACGGCACCGCGACGATCACGATCAACCGGCCGAAGGTGTTGAACGCGTTCCGCGCCGAGACCGTCGAAGAGATGCTGGCTGCCATGCGCGACGCCGAGGATGACGACGATATCGGCGTCATCGTGCTGGCCGGGGCAGGGGAGCGCGCCTTCTGCTCGGGCGGCGACAATTCCGCACGCGCCAGCGGCGCGGCCGGCGCCAAGGGCTATGGCGGGCGCGGTCTCGTCGGCCTGCCGATCGAGGAACTGCACGATGCGATCCGCACCAGCCGGAAGCCGGTCATCGCCAAGGTGCAGGGCTATGCGATCGGCGGCGGCAACGTGCTGGCGACCGTCTGCGACCTGACGATCGCCTCGGAGAATGCCGTGTTCGGGCAGGTCGGCCCGCGCGTCGGCTCGGTCGATCCGGGCTGGGGTACGGCGTTTCTGGCGCGCCACGTCGGCGACAAGCGGGCGCGGGAAATCTGGTTTCTGTGCCGCCGCTATACCGCGGCCGAAGCCTTCCAGATGGGGCTGGTCAACAAGGTCGTGCCGGCCGACCAGCTTGATGCCGAGGTCGAGA
>DATJUL010000197.1:0-3955 GCA_035502295.1 Allostellaceae bacterium
GACGCCGGCGCCGATCGATAGGTTGAACCGTGGTTTCATGCTTCCCCCTTAGCCCTGCTGCGGTTTGCACCGCCGCCGCAAAACGGAACGGCGGACAAACCTGCTGGTTGGACCGACAGGGGACACTGTTGCGATCGGGCGGGACTGTCCTTGCGCTATCAGATTCATCTATATGAATGAACGGTTGGTGATCTCACGCCATAGTATTGGTCGGCAACGAGAAATTTCATCATGGGGGCTTGATGGCGGGTTGACGGCGGACGCGGCTTCAGGCGTAATCGTCGGCGCAGTGGTAAAAATGCAACGAGGCTGATGCCATAACGGTACAGCCGCGAGACGCAACGAAAGTTTGGAACGGGCGAGGGCACATGAAGGGAGCGACCGCATCGGTTGCCGCGGCGCAGCAGGCACCGCCGCATCTCAATTCCAGGTTTCCAGCGAAATTGCCCGCTGTCGTCAACGAGGCTGTCCGGCTGCTCGATCTGCAAGCGGCCATCCGCCCGCTGCGGGCGGGCCACGAGCTCGTCAGCGAAGGGCGGCGCTGCGCGAGCGTGTCGCTCATCACCGACGGCGCCGCGATTCGCTATCGCATCCTGCGCGACGGGCAGCGGCAGATTCTCAATGTGCTGCTGCCGGGCGATTTTGCCGGCCTGATCAGCTGCCGGTTCGAGAATGCGCCGTATTCGATAAAGACGCTGACGCCGGCCTCTGTCGCGACCATCCCGCTGCCCCGGCTGGTCGGCCTGCTCGACAGCCATCCGCGCCTCGCGGCGCGGTTGTTCTGGCGCTCGGCATGCGAGGCGACGATGCTGGCCGAGCGCCTGATCGCGGTCGGCCGCCGGCCTGCGCGCGAGCGGGTGGCGCATTTCTTGATGGAACTGCTCGTGCGCCTGCAAACGGTCGGGCTGGCCGACGAGCGCTCGTACCGCCTGCCGTTGACGCAGGAGATGGTCGCCGACATGCTCGGCCTCAGCATCCCCTACCTCAATCGCATCCTGCGCGACCTGCGCGACGACGGCCTGGTGCGGGTGAAGGGCCAGATGCTCGTCATCGACGACCTCGACGAGCTGGCGGCCGTCGCCGACTTCGAGCACGGCTATCTGCGGCCGTTGTCGGTCGCCGATCTGTTGCCCGGCGCGCCGGCCGCGCGGCCGGCGCTGTCCGCCGGCAAGGACTCGGAAACCTTTTTCGGCTAGCCTGTCGCCCGGATGCAACATGGTCCCGGCATCGCGCCGGGGGCGGGACGCCTGACATGACGATTGCCGCGCCGTCACCGGACCCGGCGTCCTGGTCGGTGCGTCCGGCCCAATTCGCCGGCGCCGCCGCCGAACTGGCCATCGTGATCCCGACCCTCAACGAGCGCGATAACGTGCCGCTGGTCGTCGAGCGGCTGAACCAGGCGCTCGCCGGGATCGCGTGGGAGGCGATTTTCGTCGACGACGATTCGCCCGACGGCACCGCCGAAATCGTGCGCGCGGCGGCGGCCCGGCAGGGCAACATCCGCTGCCTGCAGCGGCTCGGCCGCCGCGGCCTCGCATCGGCCTGCATCGAGGGCATCCTCGCCAGCGCGGCGCCCTATGCCGCGGTCATGGACGGCGACCTGCAGCACGACGAGCGCCTGCTGCCGACGATGCTCGCCAAAATCAAGGCCGAGGCGCTCGATGTCGTGGTGGCCAGTCGGCACATCGGCGACGGCGGAGTCGGCGACTGGCAGAAGTCGCGCATCATGATCAGCAATGTGGCGACGCGGCTCGGGCGGCTCGTCGTCAAGGCCGATCTGAGCGACCCGATGAGCGGATTTTTCATGATCCGGCGCGAGGCCTTCGCGCTCGCCATGCGGTCGCTGTCGGGCCAGGGGTTCAAAATCCTCCTCGACCTGTTCGCCTCGGCGCCGCGTCCGTTGGCGTTTGCCGAGGTGCCGCTCCAGTTCCGCCAACGCCTCCACGGCGAGAGCAAGCTCGATGCGATGGTGGTCTGGGAATACCTGATGCTGCTGTTGCAGAAGCTGGTCGGGCCGGCGGTGCCGGCGCGCTTTGTGCTGTTTACGATGATCGGCACGCTCGGCGTCGGCACCCACATGCTGACACTGTGGTTTGCGACGCATGTGCTGCTTGTCGCCTTCGCGCTGGCGCAGGCGGCTGCGACCTGGGTCGCGATGACCGGCAATTTCCTGTTGAACAACCTGTTCACCTATCGTGACCGGCGCCTGCGCGGCTGGCGCGTGCTGACCGGGCTCGTCTCGTTCTATGCGGTGTGCGGCGCCGGCGCCGCCGCCAATGTCGGCGTCGCCGCGTATCTCAACGGCGACCATCAGGCGTGGTGGCTGGCCGGGCTCGCCGGTGCTGCGGTGTCGGTGGTGTGGAATTATGCGATGTCGTCGATTTTCACCTGGACGCCGCGCCGGCCGCCACGGCCGGCGGTCGCCGGGCCGGCGACGGCAGCGTCCGAGACGCCGGCCGCACTGCCGCGATAGGCGCGTGCTATCGACATCGGACGGCGCTCTTGTTATAGACGGCGCCGCCCACCATCGGGTGCATAGCTCAGTTGGTAGAGCAGCTGACTCTTAATCAGCGGGCCGCAGGTTCGAGTCCTGCTGCACCCACCAAATAAATCAAACGGATGCGGGATATCTTGCGGAGCGCCGGAGCAGCATAGGTATCCCCAAGGCATCCCACCGCCCGAACTCGCATCGGATTGCGCGATCGGCGAGGCCAACCGGCGGCGGCCCGGAAATCGTGGTCTGCGCGCGCGTCTCGTGGCATCGTTTGCGCCACTGCGCCGCGCCGGCGCTGGCCGCCGCGCCGGGCGGCGTCTTGTGGCATGGCGAGGCTGAAAAGGTTTAGCGGCATGTACGGCAATCCGTTTATCTGGCTGATCGATACGCTGATTACGATTTTTATTTGGCTGCTGATCGCGCAGGCGATATTGAGCTGGCTGCTCGCCTTCGGCGTCGTCAACCGCTACAACCGCGGCGTCGCGGTCATCGGCGATTTCCTGTTCCGCGTGACCGAGCCCGCGCTGCGGCCGATTCGCTCGTTCCTGCCCAATTTCGGCGGTATCGACATCTCGCCGATTATCCTCATTCTGCTGTTGATGTTTGTTGAGCGGTTCATCCTCTATTACCTGTTGTGAGTTGGCTGCGGCCGCATCGCGGCCGGCAGCAAATCTGAACCGACGGAATAGAAGAGGCGGACGATGCAGTGGAGCCGCGAGCGCATCCTGACGACCCATACCGGCAGCCTGCCGCGGCCGCCCGAACTCGTGCGGCTCTATGTCGAGCGGGCGCGCGGCGGCGCGGTCGATCCCGCGGAACTCGACCGGCAGGGCAAAGCGGCGCTCGACCACATCATCGAGCGCCAGATCGCGTCGGGGGTCGATGTCGGCAACAACGGCGAGCAGCAGCGCGAGGCGTTTTTCCTCTATGTCCGCCATCGCATGAGCGGGTTCGGCGGCAGCTGGCAGCGTTGGCCGCGCGGCGATGTCGAACGCTACCCGCTGTTGAAGCAGCAGATGGGCGAGCTGCTGGCGGCGTGCCGGGCGGTCGGCAACATGCAGCCGCCGCGCGCCGTGGGCGAGGTACGCTATGTCGATGAGGCGCCGCTGAAGGCCGAGATCGGCGATTTTCAGGCGGCGCTCGACGCCCACTCCGGCGCCTTTATCGAGCCGTTCATGACGGCGCCGTCGCCCGGCATCATTGCGGCGGCGATGAAGAACGAATTTTACGATACGGACGAGGCGTATCTGGCGGCGGTCGCGGCGGCGGTGAAGGTCGAATACGAGGCAATCGTCGGCGCCGGGTTTCTGTTGCAGCTCGATTGCCCCGATCTCGCGCTGGAACGCCACCTGACCTACAACGACCGGCCGCTGTCCGATTTTCTCGGCTTTGTCGAGCGCGTCGTCGCGGCGATCAACGACGCCATCGTCAATGTCCCGCGCGACCGCGTGCGCCTGCATG
>DATJUL010000198.1:0-12321 GCA_035502295.1 Allostellaceae bacterium
GCCGGTGTCGCTCCGGCGCGGCTCGCGCTGATCCGCGGTTCGGGCGTCGATACCGGACATTTCGTGCCGTTGCCCGACCCCGACGGCCCTGAGGTGACGGTTGCGCTGGTCGCTCGCATGCTGCGCAGCAAGGGGGTGCTCGACGCGGTCGCGGCGGTACGCCGGCTGCGCGATGCGGGTCTGGCGGTCGGGCTGCTGCTGGTCGGTCCGACCGACCCCGACAATCGCGATTCGCTCGGCGAGCGCGATCTCGCCGGGATCGCCGCTTCGCCCGGCATTCGCTGGCTCGGGCGGGTCGCGGATGTGCGCGAGGTGTGGGCTCGCGCCGCGATCGCGGTGTTGCCCTCGACCTACGGCGAAGGCGTACCGAAGGCGCTCATCGAGGCGGCCGCCTGTGCGCGGCCGATCGTCGCCGCCGACATGCCCGGTTGCCGCGACATCGTGCGCCATGGCGTGACGGGGCTGCTCGCGCCGCCCGGCGATACCGCCGCGCTCGCTGCCGCGCTCGCCCGGCTCGCCGCCGACCCGGCCGAGCGCCGCGCGATGGGTCTGGCGGGCCGGGCGCTGGTCGAGCGCGAGTTCGGCGAAGAACGGGTCGCGCGCGACACGCTCGCGCTGTATCAAGCGGTGCTGCGCGAACGGCGAGCGGCGCGATGATCAGGCTATGGCTGGCGGTCGCCGGGCTCGGCGGCATGGCGTCCGTCATCGCCGGCGCGCTTGCTGCGCATGGCGTCGATGACCCCAAGACCGCCCAGCTGCTGCATACCGGCGCGCTCTACGGCATGGTGCATGCGACGGCGCTGATCGCGGTCATCGCGCTGGCGCAGGGCCGCGAGCCGCGGCGCGGCGCCGCCTTCTTTGCCGGCACCTGTTTCGCGCTCGGCATCGTCTTGTTCAGCGGCAGCCTGTTCGCACTGGCCGGCAGCGGCGCGCGCTGGCTCAGCTGGGTGACGCCGTTCGGCGGCATCGCATTGATCCTCGGCTGGCTCGCCCTCGCGATCCTGGCGCTGCGCCGGCGGTAACCTCGTCTAGCCGCGGCTGCTGTCGAGCGTCGGCAGGCGATAGCGGTCTTCGGGATCGTCCCAGCCCTTCCAGTTCGGCTGCCGCTTCTCGGCAAAGGCGGCGCGCGATTCGATGAGGTCGCTCTGGGCGCCGTGCTCGTGCAGCGCGGCCGCGAGGTGTTGCAGCGCCGGCGCCGGCGCGGGTCGCATCTGCCGCATCATGTGCACGGTGTTGACGCGCGATGCCGGCGGGAGGGTCAGCAGGTGCAACGCCATCGCCATCGCCGCCGAGATCAGCTCCGCCGGTTCGACGAGCCGGTTCAAAAAGCCGATTTCGTAGAACCGCTCGGCCGTAAAGCGGAAGCCCAAAGCCATCTCCATCGCGATCGGGTACGGCAGGTTGGCGACGTGGCCGTGGTTGTAGCCGCCCAACAGCCAGCGCTTTGCTTCCGACACCTCGAAGACCGCGCCGGTGGCGGCGACGCGCAAATCGGTGCGCTCGACCAGCATGAAGCCGCCGCCCATCGCGTAGCCGTTGACCGCGGCGATGACCGGTTTTTCCAGCGCGCCCGACATGAACGGGTCCTCGATGTCGGGGCGCCGGCCGCCCGGCTGGTTGGCGGCGAGCGATTCCTTCATGTCCTCGCCGGCGCAGAAGGCGCGCCCCGTCCCGGTGAAGATCGCGACCTCGAAGCGGTCGCTCTTGCGGAACTCGCTCCACGTCTCGGCCAAGCGGGTGCGCATCTCGTGCGACAGCGCATTGAGCCGTTCCGGCCGGTTCATCCGCACGACAAGGACCTGCCCGCGCTCTTCGGTTTCGACGACCGCCATCTCGCTCCTCCCGCGTTGCCGCTCCGACGTTTCCGGCCCCGACCGCCTCAGCGGCCCCAGCCGTCCGCCGCTTCGGCCAGCGAACCGCTCTGCAGCACGGAAGGCAGCGCCGCCGACGCGATCGCGCCGGCCTCGGCAGCGGCGAGCCGTTTGTCGAGATCGATCGCGACGTGCGACGTGATCTCCAGCTGCGGGTCTTCGAACGCGTTGCGCCGCGGCCGCCGCCAGCGCCAGTCGAGGATCGCCCGGTCGCGCCGCTCGATAAGCCGGGCGATATCCGTCGCGAACAGCCGGACCAATGCTTTGATCCAGCGGTCGAGCAGCGGCGCCGGCCGCGGAGCGTCGCCGCGCATCTGCTCGATGAGGCGGATCACATCCGCGGCGCGGTACCACGTCTCGCCGGTGACCCAACGGTTGGTCGTGAACAGGCCGATGGGATCGCCGGCGCCGTCGACTGCGATCGCGATGAGGTGGCACACCTCGGCGCGGCGGCCGCGGCGCAGCGGCGCGGATTGCGGCGCGTCGCCGGCAACGGCGCTGTCGGCAAACACCAGCGGCGAGATGCCGGCAGGAATGCCCTCGCCGCCCAGGAACAGGTGGAAATGGCCGCCTTCCTGCGGCCACGGCGGCCGCGGACCGGCGGACGCAGCATGGCGATGGAAGAAATACTGGAGGTGGGTCAGCGGGTCGTAGGCGTCGCCCGCGGGATAATGCCGCCACGCTTCGATGGCGGCCGCGCCGCCGGTCGCCTCGCGAACGATGCTGCCGCCGCACGCGGCCAGTTCGGCGCGGCAGCGGCGGATCGTCGCCGCCGCCTCGGCATCGCCGTCGCGTCGGGTCACGGCTCGGCTCCTCCCACAGGGTGAACAAACCGTGATGCTAGCGCTGCCGTCCGCCGCGACAAGGCCGGATTGGTAACGGTCCAGACGACCGCGTTGTCGACGGCGCGGCCGAGCGCGGCGCTGAACGCGGCGATGATCGCCGGCACCTTGTTTTCCGCCGCCTGCGCCGCACCGTGCACGAGGCCGGCGGCAACGATGCGGCGCTGCGGCAGCGCGACCAGTTTCAGGTCGAGGGCGATCTCGATCCGCGGCGCCTGGTGCGGCGCGCCGTAGCGCGCCTCGAAATCGCGAATCGCCGTGACCAGCACAAAATCGGCGCTGGTGCCGAGGCTCGACGGCGCGACACCGGCGACGGCGCCGCTCTCTTCGAACCCTTCGACAAGCGCGGCGCGAACGACGAACGGCACGCTGTCCGCCCAATCGGCGCCGGCGTAATAATCGAGCGACACCGGCGACAGGGCGAGCGCGATACGGCGCGTGTCGAGCCCCGCGGCGGCGCTCGGGGTCGCGACGGCGAGCTGCACGGCGGCATGCGGCAGGCCGCCAGGAAACGCAAAGCTCGGCGCCGGCCGGTAAAGCTGTCGCGCCGGCGGCGCCGGGAACAGCCCGCCGCAGCCGGCCAGCGCCGGCAGCAACGCAGCGGCGAGCAGCGCGCGAAAGAGGGTCGCCGGCCGCGCGCTCATTGCGGGGTATATCCGCGGCGCCGATCGCCGAACAGGATCTCGCTCGGGTCGCGCGCGAGCTGGTCGGAAACCCGGTTCAACCCCGACACCAGCTGGCGCGCGTCGCCGACGAGGCCCTGGATGTCGGGGAGCGTCTGCTCGCTGAAATTACGCAGGCCAGGCCGCACATCACGGATCGTCGCCTGCAACTGTCCGTTGGTCTGACCGAGATGTTTGGCCAATCGGTCGAAATCGACGAGCGCCGCGTCAGCCTTTTGTGCCAATCCACCGGGGCCGGAATAGCTGCGGTTGACATTGCCGGCGAACCGCGCCAGCTCGCGTGTCGCAACATCGGCGTTGTGCGTGATATCGGCGATGTCCCGGTTACGCTCGGCCAGCCCGCGACTGAAGGTTTCCAGATTTTCGAGCGTCGCCGCCAGCGCCTTCTGGTTTTTGTCGTCGAGCAGCCGGTTGACGCGCTCCGCCGTCTCGTTGAGCTTTTCCAGAAGTTCCGGCGCTCGCGCCGTGACGCTGGCGAGGCGCGAGCGATGGGCGGGGATGACCGCGTATTCCTGGTGCGCCTTCGGGCGCAGCAGCGGCGCGGCCTGCGTGCCGCCGTCGATCAGGACGTAGGAGACGCCGCTCAAGATGTTGCTCTCGACGCTGGCGCGGGCATCGACCTTGATCGGCACATCCTGGTCGATCTCGACCCGCGCGCGGATCAACCCGACATTGTGCGGGGCGATCCGCACATCGGCGACCTTGCCGACTGGCACGCCGTTGTAATCGACCTCTGCCCCGGGACGCAGCCCGGTGACCGGGCCTTGAAAATAAATATCGTAGTGGGCGTACTCCTTGTTCAGCGCGCCGTGCGCCAGCCACAGCACTGCGGCGAAGGCAAGAACGATCATCGTCAGGACAAAGGCGCCGACTGCCGCATAATGAGCTCGTGTTTCCATTCTCTGCGTTCCTGCCCGCGCTCAGTCGAAGCGGTCCGCCAGCGACGGCAAGGACGGCGCGCGTCGGACGCCGGCGGGCAGCGCCGCGCGCGCCCGCGGACCGTGAAAATAGGCCTGAAACCACGGGTCGGGGTCCTGGAGATGCTGCTCCAGCGTGCCGACCCGAATCTGCTTGTCGACCAGCACGGCGATGCGGTCGCAGATCGCGTAGAGCGTGTCGAGATCGTGGGTGACGAGAAACACCGTATGCCCGAGACTGGCCTTCAAGTCGCCGATCAGGCGGTCGAATTCGGCCGCGGCGATCGGGTCGAGCCCGGCGGTCGGCTCGTCGAGGAACAGAATCTCGGGATCGAGCGCGAGCGCGCGCGCGAGGCCGGCGCGCTTTCGCATACCGCCCGACAGCTGCGCCGGGAACTTGTCGCCGCCCTCTTGCGGCAGCCCGACCAGCGCGATCTTGCACGCCGCGATCTCGTCCATCAGCGGCGCCGGCATTGGGCAGTATTCGCGCAGCGGCACCTCGATGTTCTGCATGACGGTCAATGAGCTGAACAGCGCGCCATCCTGAAACAGCACGCCCCACCGCCGCTCCAGCTCGCGCGCCTCTGCTTCGCCCAGCCGCCAGACGTTGCGGCCCAACACGTCGATCTCGCCGGCGTCCGGGCGTTTCAGGCCGACGATCGCGCGCAGCAGCACCGACTTGCCGGTGCCCGAACCGCCGACGACCCCCATGACCTCGCCGCGCCTGACATCGAGATCGATCCCGTCATGCACCGTCTCTTGGCCGAACCGGGTCACCAGCCCGCGCACCCGGATGACGATGTCCTCGCGCGCGTCGTCCATCAGATGTGCAACAGCGAAAAGAGGATCGAGAACGCCGCGTCCGCGACGATGACGAGAAAGATCGACTCGACGACGGACTGGGTCGTCAGCCGCCCGACGCTGTCGGCGCTGCCAGAGACGTTGAACCCCTCATAGCAGCCGACCATCGCAATGGTCGCGGCAAAGAACGGCGCCTTGATGACGCCGATCCACAGCGTCCACTCGGTGATCGCGCCGCGCAGCTGGTCGAGAAAGGCCGGCACGTTGATCCCGAGAGTGCCCCACGTCATCAGACAGCCGCCAAGCAGCCCCATCGCGTCGGCGAAGAAGACGAGCAGCGGCAGCGTCACGACGAGGCCGAGTACCCGCGGCAGCACCAGCACCTCGATCGGGTCGAGCCCCAGCGTGTGCAGCGCGTCGATCTCCTGATTGACCTGCATCGTGCCGATCTGGGCGGTGAAGGCGCTGCCCGAGCGGCCGGCGATGATGATCGCCGACAACAGCACGCCCAATTCGCGCAGGATCGAGATCCCAAGCAGGTTGACGGTGTAGATCTCCGCGCCGAAGCGGCGCAGCTGGTCGGCTCCCTGATAGGCCATGACGACGCCGATCAGGAACGATAAGAGGCCGACGATCGGCATTGCGTCGAGCCCGGTCTGCTCCATCTGCACCAAGGCGGCGGTCAGCCGCAGGCGGCCCGGGCGCAGCGGCAGCCGGGCGATCGTCGCGAATACGACGCCGCCGAAGCCGAGCATCGCATAGCCGCGGCGCAGCACCATCGTCGTCACCTCGCCGAGCCGTGCGAGGAAGCCGATGAAGGTGTGATGCGACGGGATCGGATGCGGCAGCGGCGACACCGCGCCGTGCGCCCGAAGCTGCGCGATCAAAGGGGCGAAACTCGCGCGCACCCCGGTCACCGCGACCTCGTTGCCGCGCGCCGCAAGCGCTTGTTCGGTCCGCAGCACCAGCCAGGCCCCGGCGGTATCGAGCCGGTCGACGGCGGCGAGATCGAGCCTCACCTGCTGCCCCTCAGGCAGCCGCAGCGCGCGCAGCCGACGGTCGATCTGGCCGGCCGCCGCGACGAGCCAGCTGCCCTCGGCGCGCAACACCACGGCGCCCCGTTCCTCAACGGCGAAGATGCTTGCCGAAGACGCCATGCTTCGCCGCCAGGATCCGGACCGGTGTCGTCGCGTTCTTGCCTTCCCAACTACGCGAAAACCGGCTATCCCGCAACCGGCAGCAAGCCCCGCCGCCGGTCCGTCGCGCCGCCGGCGAGACCGGGGCCGAGCCGTCGCTGCGAGCGAGGCAAAGAGATGGATTTCAAGCAGCATATCCGCGCGATCCCCGATTTTCCGCGGCCCGGCATCCGGTTTTACGATATCTCGACGCTGCTGGCGCATCCGCAGGCGTGGCGCGCAATGGTCGAAGAGCTTGCCGGCGCGGTGCGCCCGATGCGTCCGGATCTCCTGGTCGGCATCGAGTCGCGCGGCTTCCTCGTCGCCGCGCCGCTCGCCTACGCCCTCGGCAGCGGCTTCGCGATGCTGCGCAAGAAGGGCAGGTTGCCGGGTCGCACCGCACGCCACACCTACGACCTCGAATACGGCAGCGACACGATCGAAATCCAGGAAGACGCGATTACACCCGGCCAACGGGTTGTCGTGCTCGACGATCTCATCGCAACCGGCGGTACCTTGCAGGCGGCGATCGCGCTGGTGCGGCGCCAGGGCGGCTCGGTCGAAGGCGCCGCCTGCATCATCGAGCTGGCCGCTCTCGGCGGCCGCCAGCGCCTCGGAGTGCCGCTGGCGGCGATGATCAGCTACGACGACTGACCGCACAGCGCCCGCTAAGGCATGGTTTTTAAGGGTTAACTAACCTTCTCGCGCTAGCGTCGGCCGGCGATACCACCGCCTACGGGAGTGTGGCCGATGGCTGCTCCGCAGCACCCGCCCAACGCGCGCAAGCGGGTCCTCATCGTCGAGGACAACCCGCTCAACATGAGGCTGTTCAGCGCGATGATCGCGGCCGAAGGCTATGAGGTGCTGGAGGCGAACAGCGGCCAGCGCGGCCTCGAACTGGCGCAGCAAGAGCATCCCGACCTGATCATCATGGACATCCAGCTGCCCGGCATGTCGGGGCTCGAAGTGACCCAGAACCTCAAGGCCGACAGCGCGACGCACGACATCCCGATCATCGCGACGACGGCGTTTGCGACGCGCGGCGACGAGGAGGTGATCTTGGCGACCGGCTGCGACGCTTACATGGCCAAGCCGATCGCGATCTCCCAGTTTCTCGAACTCGTCGAGACGTTCATGGCGCCGGCGCCGCGCACCGCGGCCTGCTCCGCTTAGGGCCGCGAACGACCGCCGGCGCTCCGGCCGGCCGCTCAGCGCACCTCGGTCGCCTGAAGGAGACCGAGCAACCCCGGTATTTCACTCCCCGACGCCGTCAATCCGAAGAAATACCCTTGCGCCTGGTGGCACCCCTCGCCGCGCAACGCCGCCAGTTGCGCGGCCGTTTCAACGCCTTCGGCGATTGCGGCCAATCCGAGGTCTCTGGCGAGGCCGATCGTCACCCGCACGATGGCGTCGCTATGCGGATCTTTGCCGATTCCGGCGATAAAAATGCGGTCGATTTTTATCTTATCGACCCGAATTGTCAGCAGCTGCGACAGCGTCGCATAGCCCATGCCGAAATCGTCGAGCGCGACCCGCATCCCGGCGGCGCGCAACTGGGCAATCACCGACGGCGCCGTCTCCCCGTCGCTGAGCAACGCGCTTTCCTTGATGTCAAGCTCCAGCCGCCGCGGGTCGACGCCGGCCTCACCGAGAATGGCCAGCAGCCGATCCGTCAAGCCGGGGTCGCGCAGCTGGGTCGGCGACAGGTTGAACGTCAGGCTTACAGCGGCTGGCCATCGCGCCGCCTCACTGCAGGCCAGGCGCAGCAGCTGATCGCTCAAATCGCCGATCAGTCCGCATTCTTCCGCGACGGCGATGAACTCGGCGGCGGGAACCACGCCGAGAGAGGGACTGCGCCAGCGCGCCAGCGCTTCGAAGCCGCAGATTTCGCCGGTGTCGAGTTGCATCACCTGCTGATAGTCAAGCCTGACGGCCGCGCCGACCGCGTCGCGCAGTTCGCGTTCGATCAGGGTGCGGCGCTTGAGCTGCTGGTCCATCTCCGGCTCGAAGGAATGCACCCGCACGCCGCCGTCGGCTTTGGCGCGGCGTAATGCCCAGTCGGCGTGCCGGATCAGCTGCTCGCCGGCAATCTCCGTGCCCTGCGCCAGGCCGATGCTGACCGCGGGTACAATCGCCATGCCGCCAGCGTGGACCGGCTCGGCGAGCGTGCCGAGAATGCGATAGGCAACAGCCGACGGAACATCGCGTTCGACGTCCGGCACGACAACGGCGAATGCGTCACCCTCGATCCGGCCCATGAACATGCCCCGGCGCAGGACCGAAGTCGCCCGCGCGACAAACTCGATCAGCAGCGCGTCGCCGATGCTCTGACCGTGCACGTTGCTGATCGCCTCGACGCCGTCGAGGTGCAGCAGCAGCAGCGCGATCGGCTCGTCGTAGGTTGCTGCCTGGCGCAGGATTTCATCGAGCCTTTCGCTGAAGAATTTGCGATTGGGCAATCCGGTCAGCGAGTCGTACCGGCGCAGCCGCAACTCGACGACCCGACGCTCCGCAACCTGCCTGACAAGCTCCGCGCGCCGCCGATCGACGTAGGCGAGCAGGGCCAACGCCGACGTCAAGGCGAGGAACAGGATGTCGTCGCTGGCAACATCCGCATGATTCTGCAGGAAAGCCGCCAACATCGCCGGAATTCGCGAGGCGCACGCGCAGAACGAGACGAGCAGCCACAACGCTCCGATCAGCAGCGTGTCTCTCGCCTTTTGCCGGATCCGATCGATACCGCCGGAGGCCGCCGCTGCGATCGTCATCGGGAGCGCCGCCCGCTCGCGCGCCGCTCCCCATCGTGAGCAGCAGGGCATTGACCGAGAACCACCTTACACTCCATAGTAGATGCTCAGGCGATAGAAACTCGGATTGCTTGTATAATGCGCCAAACGATGTTGGCGATCAATGTCCGAGCCGCGGGCATCGGGATGCCGGCGGTGCCGCCGGCAGTCGATCGGCGGCTGTCGCGGCGGCGTCGCTCGCTGTGCCCACTGCTGCCGCAACGCCGGCGGCAAGTGTATCGCCGGGCGGCCAAGTGGAGAGTGGCGCTATGGATGATCGCGAACTTACGGCCAGCCGGCTCCTGGTTGTCGACGACGACCCGGCGTTCGGCCGCCTGATGAAGCGCGCCGCCGAACCGTGCGGCTACGAGGTGATCGCAACCGACGACCCCCGCGACGTGAGGCGGATCGTGCAGACCTGGCACCCGGGGATCATCGTCCTGGATCTTCAGATCCCCGGAACCGACGGGATCGAAGTGCTGCGCCGCCTGGCCGCCGAGCAATGCGCCGCGCAGGTGATCCTCGCCAGCGGCGTCGATGGCAGGACGCTCGACGCGGCGCTGGAGCTTGGCCGCGAACGCGGCCTCAAGATGGCCGGCACCCTGGCCAAGCCGGTGGATTTGCGGCGCCTGCGCGAGCTTCTTGAGAAGTTTCGCCCGGCCGATGACGGGCAGTTGATGCGCGATCTGCGCGACGCGATCCCAAGCGGCCAGCTGTTTCTGGAATACCAGCCGAAGCTCGACTGTCGGACCGGGCAGGTCACCGGTGTCGAAGCACTGGTGCGCTGGCAGCACCCGACGCTTGGCCTCGTGCGGCCGGACCGGTTCATCCCGCTCGCCGAGGAAACCTGCCTGATCGACCCGCTGACCGACTGGGTCGCCGCGACGGCGATCCGTCAGGCTGCGGCGTGGCAAAGCCAGGGGTTCAAGCTCAATCTCGCGATCAATATTTCGGCCAAGAACGCGCAGGATATCGAGCTGCCCGATCGCCTCGCCCGCCACTGCGCCGAATGCGGCGTCGCGCCGGCAACGGTTATTCTCGAGCTCACCGAAACCAGCGCAATGCGCAACGCCGTCCAGCTGTTGGACGTGTTGACGCGCCTGCGGCTCAAAGGTTTTGAGCTGGCGATCGACGATTTCGGCACCGGGTATTCGTCGCTGGTGCAGCTGAGACGAATGCCGTTCTCAGAGTTGAAGGTCGATTGCTCGTTCGTCATGGAGATGACGACGGACAAGGATCGTCGATTTATTGTCGAAACGCTGATCGATCTCGCCCACAAGCTGGGGCTGCGCAGCGTCGCCGAGGGGGTCGAGAACGCGGAGGCGCTGGCCGCCTTGCGCGCAATGGGGTGCGACCGCGTGCAGGGCTACCATCTCAGCCGGCCGCTGCCGGCCGACCGGCTCGCCACCTTCCTCAACGAGCGCGAAGCGATGCCGGCGCCGGCGCGGGAAGCCTCGGGTGCCGGCTGAAGCCGGCAAGCTTCGCGGCAATGCGGTCCGACGCGAAGGACGTCGACAGATGGCCGATACGCTGAAGGGCAGCATGGCCGAGGTGGCATCACCGCGTGAACGATCGCCGCCGCGCTGGCGCGGTCTGCCGTTGCGCTGGCGGCTCATCCTGCTGGTCGTCGCCGGCATCGTGCCGCTGCTGGCGTTCGCCCTTGGCGACCAGTACGTCGAGTATCGCGCGGAAACGACAATCGACCGGCAGCGCATGCTGGCGCTGGCGCGCGGCATGGCGCAGGCGGTGGACGGCGCGCTGGAGGCGCGGGTCAGCGCGCTGCAAACCCTCGCGACATCCAATGCGCTGCACAACGGCGATCTGGTCAGCTTCCGTGCTCGAGCCGAAGATGCATTGCCCCGGCAATTCCGCGGCGCCAGCATCGAACTCGTCGACCGGGACGGCCGGGAGATCGTCAATACACGCCTGCCGCCCGGCGCGCCCCCGCCGCTGCGCTTCGACCTCGCTTCGCTGCGTCGCGTCTTCGCCACCGGCCGCCCGGCTGTCTCGGATGTTTTCAACAGCCCGGCCGGAACCGGCCCCGTCATCGCGATCGACGTGCCGGTCAGGGGCGCCGACGGGCAGGTGCGTTACGCGCTCGGCATGCACCCGCCCCTCGATGCGTTCGCGGAGATCATCCGCCGCCAGGATCTGCCCGCCGGCTGGGTCGCCGTCGTGACGGACCGCCGCGGGGCGGTCGTCGCTCGCATCCCGAGCGGCAGCGGGAGCATCGGGCGCAATGCCGCGCGAAGCCTCCCCAGCCCGCTGCGGACGCAGCACACGGGGATCGCCGAGACGACCTCGCCCGCGGGCGGCGCGCTGCAATGGGCCTTCAGCGATGGCGGGCGGTTCGGCTGGGCGGTCGCGATCGGCGCCCCGCGCGCCGCATTGGTCGCGCGCGCGCAATCGGCCGCCTTCGCGACGCTGGCGGTCGGCTCCGGAATCCTGGCGATCAGCTTCTTGCTCGCGATCATTGCAGCGCGCCGTATCGCCGGCCCGATCGCCACGCTGCGCCGGCTCGCGGCTGCGTCCGACCGTGACGCTTGGGTCAAGCCGCAGCCGACCGGCGTGCCGGAAGTCGACGAGGTTGCCGAGGCGCTGTTCGTCGCCGAGGACGAGCGCCGCCGCAGCCGGCGGGCGGAGATGCTGCTGCGCGACGGCATCGAGAGCATTCCCGAGGGCTTTGCGATCTACGATGCGCAGGACCGGCTGGTCATGTGCAACGACAACTATCGTCGCCTCTTCCCGAGCGATCCCGCCAAGATCGAACCCGGCGCCGGCTTCGAAGATCTCGTGCGGGCCGGCCTCGCCGACGGGTATGCGCCGGCGCCGGCGGGTGACGCAGAGGCGTGGGTGGCGAGGCAGGTGCGCGACCACGTCGATCCCGAGGCGGCGACGGAGCAGCGCCTGGCAGATGGCCACTGGGCGCTGGTTCGCAACCGTCGCTTGTCGAACGGCGGGACGGCGGGGTTGCGCATCGACATTACGTTGTTGAAGACCGCGCAGGAGGCGCTGCGGACGGGTGAAGAGCGCTTTCGCCGGGTCGTCGAGTCGCTGCCGAACGCGATCCTGACGGTCGATCCGGCGGGTCGTATCGAACTCATCAACGCCGCGGCGGAGGCGATGTTCGGCTATGCCGGCGAGGAACTCGTCGGGCAGCCGGTGGAGATCCTCGTGCCTGAGCCCCAGCGCGCCGCCCACCCGGCGCTGCGAACCGCCTTTGTTGCCGCCCCGCAGGCGCGACCG
>DATJUL010000199.1:0-5549 GCA_035502295.1 Allostellaceae bacterium
GCGACAGATCGATCGCCAGATCGGGCTCGCCGGTCATGCCGAGGCTGGTCGTGTTGACCAGAAGCCCGGCCTCGTCGAGAGCGTCGCTGCGCGCGTCCCACGGCCATACGGCGATGCGGGTCGCCGCGCTGCCAAGATCGCGGGCGAGCGCCTCGGCGCGTTCGCGCGTCCGGTTGACGAGACGGATGTCGCCCACGCCAGCCTCGCTCAGCGCCGCAACGACCGCGCGCGCCGCACCGCCGGCGCCGAGCACAATTGCCGGCCCCGCTGCCGGCCGCCATTGGGGCGCATGCTCGCGCAGATTTTCGCTAAAGCCATAGGCGTCGGTATTGCCTCCATCAAGGCTGCCGTCAGCGGCGACGACAATCGTATTGACCGCGCCGATGCGGCGGGCCAACGGATCAACACGATCGACGATCGACAGCGCCGCCTCCTTGTGCGGGATCGTCAGGTTGCAGCCGCGCAAGCCGAGCGCCGCCAACCCGCGCAAGGCTTGCGCCAGATGCTCGGGGCGCACCGGCAGCGGCACGTAGGCGCCGTCGATGCCGTGCTTTGCGAGCCAAAAATTGTGCAGCGCCGGCGAGCGCGAATGGGCGACCGGCCAGCCGATGATGCCGGCGAGCCGGGTTCGGCCGGTGATCCGCATCCTCTCTCCCTCACGCCGGCACGACACCGCAGTCGCGCAGAAAGCCCAGCAATTCTAACAGCGGCATGCCGAGAACGGCGAAATGGTCGCCGCTGATCCGCGCAAACAGCTGCACGCCGCGCCCTTCGACGCGGTAGGCGCCGACCGCGCCGAGCAGCGATTCGCCCTCGGCGGCCAGATACGAATCGAGAAATTCGTCGCTGAACCGCCGCATCGTCAATTGCGGCTCGCTCGTCGCCTGCCACAATGAGCGGCCGTCGCGGGCGACGCAGACGGCGCTCGCCAGCCGGTGCGTGCCGCCGCGCAAGGCGAGAAACTGGGCACGCGCACCGTCAAGATCGTACGGCTTGTCGAACCATTCGTCGCCGGCGACGAGAATCTGGTCGGCGCCGATCACATAGGCCGCGGCGAAGCGGCGGGATACGGCACAAGCCTTCGCCGCCGCCAGCGCCCGCGCCGCATCGATCGCCGCCTTCCCGGCGGCGCGGGCGGCGCTTTTTACCGAACCCTCGTCGATGCCGGCCGGGTGAACCGTGAAATCGATCGCTGCGGCGCGCAGCATGTCTGCCCGCGCGGCGCTAGCCGAGGCCAGGATCAGGCGCTCACGCATCCGCGCCGTGGCGCCGCATCAAGAGCCGGTAGATCGACGCGGCGGTTTCCTCGATCGAGCGGCGGGTCACGTCGATGACCGGCCAACGATGCTCGGCAAACAAGCGCCGCGCTTCGCGTACTTCGGCCTGCACCGATTCGAGGTCGGTGTAGTCGGTCGCCTCGTTGTGATCGAGCATGCTGAGCCGGTTGCGGCGAAGATGGATGAGCCGCTCGGGGTCGTTGGTCAGGCCGACGATCAGCGGCTTTGTCGCGGCGACCAGCTCGGGCGGCAACGGCATGCCCGGCACGATCGGCACATTCGCTGCCTTGACGCCGCGGTTGGCGAGATAGAGGCAGGTCGGCGTCTTCGAGGTGCGCGAGACGCCCACGAGGCACACATCAGCCTCGTTGAGGCCCCAGGTCGATTGTCCATCGTCGTGATTGATGGCGAATGTCATCGCGTCAATGCGGGCAAAATACTCGCTGTCGAGCAGATGCTGCTGGCCCGGCAGACCGCGGCTTTGCCGCCCGAGATAGGACGCGAGCGCGCCGATGACCGGATCGAGCACCGGGATCGCCGACACCTGAAGTCGCCGGCAGCCTTCCTGAAGGATCTCGCGCACCTGATCGTTGACGATCGTATACAGCACGAGCCCCGGATTAACCTCAACCGCGGCCATGACGCGGTCGATCTGGCTTTTCGTGCGCACCATGCTCCACACATGTTCGATCGCCTGCGCCTCGTCGAATTGCACGAGACAGGCGCGCGCCACCGAGTGCACCGTCTCGCCGGTCGAGTCGGACACGAGGTGAAGATGAAAGCGGGTCAGCGCCACGGCATCCGTCCGCTCGTCGCGACCGCCACCCACCGCGGTCTGTGGACGACCCACGGCGCTGTCCGGGAAAACCCCAGAACGGCGCTCGTTACCGGCCAACTCCGCCAGCGTCCGGCGCCCGCGCCGACATTTGTCAACCCGATCTCCATCGTCGCCTCAGCGCCCCGGAGCATTCTGAATAACCCATTGCATCCACTGTCTCTACTGTTGTTCTCCACAGCTGCGGAGGTTGGCAAGGGGCGCAAAATGCGTGCGAGTCGACAGGTATCCACGCGAGCGACGAAAATGCCGCATCGCCGCCGAGCGCCGGGGACAATCTCCGGAATAACCGGTTATCCCCGGCTTTCACTCGACAACATCACCTTCTACATCAATTGAACAGATTCTTGAGGAAGGAGTAGAGTGCCGACGATGGCGGGTAAGAGCGCGAAACGGCTGCTGCGTGCGCTCGCCGGCGATGCCATGCCGACGCCGCCATGGTGGCTGATGCGGCAGGCCGGGCGCTATCTGGCGGAATACCGCGCGTTGCGTGCGCGCGCCGGGAGTTTCATCGAGTTCTGTCTGTCGCCGGCATTGGCGGCGGAGGCGACGCTGCAGCCGGTGCGGCGCTTCGGGATGGATGCGGCCATCCTGTTTTCCGACATTCTGCTCGTGGCGCAAGCGCTTGGACAGCCGCTCGATTATACCGACGACGGGCCGCGGCTGGCGCCGCTTGCACCCGAGAGCGGCCTTCGGGCCCTGCGTCGGGATGGCATCGCGGCGCTGGCGCCGGTCTATGAGACGGTGCGGCTGGCGCGGGCGGCGCTGCCGGCTGAAGTGGCGCTGATCGGCTTTGCCGGCGCGCCGTGGACCGTCGCAACTTACATGGTCGAGGGCGGCGCAAGCCGCGACTACCACCGGGTCAAGGGCTGGGCCTACCGCGATCCGGGCGGGTTTGCCGCGCTGATGAATCTCCTCGTCGAGGCGACGGTTGCCTATCTTGCGGAACAGATCGTGGCTGGTGTCGATGCGGTGCAGCTGTTCGACAGCTGGGCGGGGGTGCTGCCCGAAGCCGAGTTTGTCCGCTGGGTCATCCAGCCGACAAAAGAGATTGCGCTACGGCTGAAGCGGCGCTTTCCGGCGATGCCGATCATCGGCTTTCCGCGTGGCGCCGGGGTTCTCTACGAACGCTATGCGGCGGAAAGCGGGGTCGATGCGCTTGGGCTGGACACGACGGTATCGCTGGCCTTCGCCCGCGACCGGCTGCAGGCGAAGCTGCCGGTGCAGGGCAATCTCGATCCGGTGGCGCTTCTCGTCGGCGGCCGTGTGCTTGAAGAGGCCGTCGCAACGATCCGCGATGCGCTCGGCGACGGCGCCTTTGTGTTCAACCTCGGCCATGGCGTGCTGCCGCAGACGCCGCCCGAAAATATCGCTGCTCTCGCGCGCCTGCTGGCGCAATGAGTGGGAAACGATGCGCCGCGCCGTCGTCGTGATGAATTTGGGCGGTCCGGATTCGCCGCAGGCGGTGCGGCCGTTCCTCTACAATTTGTTCAGCGACCCGGCGATCATCAACCTGCCGAGCGCGCTGCGGCTGCCGCTCGCTGCGTTGATCGCAGCGCGCCGCAACCGCACGGCGCAGCAGATTTACGCGCATCTCGGCGGATCCTCGCCGCTTCTTGCCAATACCCGCGCGCAGGCGGCGGCGCTGCAAGAGGCGCTCGGCGACGGCAGCCGCTGCTTTATCGCGATGCGCTATTGGCATCCGATGACCGCGGCCGCGGTCGCCGCGGTCAAGGCATGGCAGCCGGACGACATCGTGCTGTTGCCGCTGTATCCGCAATTTTCGACGACGACAACCGCGTCCTCCCTCGCCGAATGGCGCCGTGAGGCGTTTCGGCAGGACCTGTCCGTCATAACGCGGACGATCCGCTCCTACCCGACGGCGCCGGGCCTCGTCGCGGCGCTGGCGGCGGCAGTCGGCGAGTTGCTTGATGCCGGCGACGCGCCGTCGCGCGTGCTGTTCAGCGCGCACGGGCTGCCGCTGAAGATCGTCCGCGCCGGCGATCCCTATCCGCAGCAGGTCGAACAGACCGCCGCGGCGGTCGCGGCCGCGCTCGGCCGGCCGCAGCTTGACTGGCGGGTATGCTACCAGAGCCGGGTCGGGCCGCTCGCCTGGCTCGCCCCGTCGATCGACGAAGAATTGTGCCGCGCCGGAAGCGATCGGGTCGGCGTCATCGTGGCGCCGATCTCGTTTGTTTCCGAACATTCCGAAACGCTCGTCGAGCTCGATCGCGATTACCGGCGGCTCGCCGAGGACTATGGGGTGCCGTCTTATCGCCGGGCACCGGCGGTCGGCACCGATCCGCGCTTTATCGCGGCGCTGGCCGAACTGGTGCGCCGCGCGGCATCGCAGGCTGCGGCCGAGCGCGAGGTGCCGGCGCCGGCATGAACGATTTCCTGATCGATGCCTATCCGTGGCTGAAGGCGCTGCATATCGTTGCCGTCATCGCGTGGATGGCGGGGCTGCTCTATCTGCCGCGGCTTTACGTCTATCACGCGCAGGTGCCGACCGGCTCGCACCGCGCGGCGATGCTGGCCGTCATGGAACGCCGTCTGTTGCGCGGCATCATGTGGCCGGCGCTCGTCATGGTATACGGCTTCGGTGGGGCGCTGGCGGCAACGCCGGAAATGCGATGGGAATGGCATCGCGGCTGGCTCTGGACAAAACTCGGGCTCGTCGCGCTGTTGACCGCCTACCACCTGATGCTGGCATATTGGCGGCGGGGCTTCGCCACCGGCCGCTATCCGCACGGCCCGCGGTTTTATCGGTTTGTCAACGAAGTCCCGACCATTCTGATGATCGCGATCGTGCTGCTGGCGGTCGTCAAGCCGTTTTGAAGAGACGCAACGAAGGGTCTTGCAATCCCGTTTGACTTGCATATCTCCATTGGGTAAGGAAACCGCCATACCGCCCGCCGGTTTCTTTCAGAACCTCCGATAGAGCCGAATGCACGCCCGCTCCGGGACTCCGTCAGCGCGGCGCCCCCGCAAACCGGCCAACCCCTCTCAATCGCGACGCAACGATCCATGAACCTCCAGGAACTCAAGCGCAAAACCCCCGCCGAACTGCTTGCCTTTGCCGAGGAATTGCAGATCGAGAATGCCTCCTCGCTGCGCAAGCAGGACATGATGTTCGCCGTGCTGAAGCAGCTGGCCGAGACCGACGTGTCGATCTCCGGCGACGGCGTGCTCGAGGTGCTGTCGGACGGGTTCGGCTTTCTGCGCTCGCCGGAAGCGAATTACCTGGCGGGGCCGGATGACATCTACGTCAGCCCGAACCAGGTGCGGCGCTTCGGCCTCAGAACCGGCGATACCGTCGAGGGCACGATCCGCAGCCCGCGCGACGGCGAGCGCTATTTTGCGCTGCTGAAGGTCACCGCGATCAACCTCGAAGAGCCGGACCGGCTGCGCCACCGCATCAATTTTGACAATCTGAC
>DATJUL010000200.1:0-4361 GCA_035502295.1 Allostellaceae bacterium
GAACAGCAGCAGCCCTTGGCCGTCACCTCCTCGCCTGCCGCCCCGCCGCCCACGGGACCCGACATCTCCTCGATCGCAATCGAAGAGGAGATGCGCCGCTCCTATCTCGATTACGCGATGAGCGTCATCGTCGCGCGGGCCCTGCCCGACGTGCGCGACGGGCTGAAACCCGTGCATCGCCGCATCCTCTATTCGATGCAGATCAACGGCAACGTGTGGAACCGCGGCTATCGCAAATCGGCGCGCATCGTCGGCGACGTGATCGGCAAGTACCATCCGCACGGCGAACTCGCGATCTACGACGCGATGGTGCGGATGGCGCAGGATTTTTCGATGCGCCTCAAACTGATCGACGGCCAGGGCAATTTCGGCTCGATGGACGGCGATTCGCCGGCGGCCTATCGCTATACCGAGGCGCGCCTCGCCCGCGTCGCCGAATCGCTGCTCGACGACCTCGACAAGGACACCGTCGATTTCCAGCCCAATTACGACGAGACCGAGGAAGAGCCGAAGGTCCTGCCGGCCGGCTTCCCGAACCTGCTGGTCAACGGCGCGCAGGGCATCGCGGTCGGCATGGCGACCAACATCCCGCCGCACAATCTGGGCGAAGTCATCGACGCGTGCTGCGCCTATCTCGACAATAGGGCGATCACGATCGACGAACTGATGGAACACGTGCCGGCGCCGGATTTTCCGACCGGCGGCAGCATCATCGGCCGCGCCGGCACGCACGCCGCCTACAAGACCGGCCGCGGCGCGGTCGTGCTGCGCGCCCGCCATCACATCGAGGAGATCCGGAAGGAGCGCGACGCGATCGTCTTCACCGAGCTGCCGTATCAGGTCAACGGCTCGAAATTGCAGGAGCGCATCGCCGAGTGCGTGCACGACAAGCTGGTCGAGGGCATCGCCGAATTGCGCGACGAGACCGACCGCGACGGCGTGCGGCTCGTCATCGAATTGAAGCGCGACGCCGACCCCGAAATCGTGCTGAACCAGCTCTATCGCCATACCGCATTGCAGACGAGCTTCGGCGTCAACCTGCTGGCGCTGAATGCCGGCCGGCCGGAGCAGATGACGCTGCGCGACGTGATCGCCGCGTTTGTCGCGTTCCGCGAGGAGGTCATCACCCGGCGCACGACGTTTCTCCTCAACAAGGCGCGGCAGCGCGCCCACATCCTCGTCGGCCTCTTGGTCGCGGTTGCCAATATCGACGCGGTTATCGCGCTGATCCGCGCCGCCTCCGACCCGGCCGCGGCGCGCGCCGGATTGATCGGCCGGCGCTGGCCGGCCGGCGACATCGGGCCGCTCGTCGCGCTGGCCGGCGAAGAGGGTGGCGGCCTCGGCGAGGACGGCAGCTACCAGCTGTCGGACGAGCAGGCGCGCGCGATCCTCGATCTGCGCCTGCAGCGCCTCACGGGTCTCGAGCGCGACAAGATCACCGATGAACTGCGCGAGCTGGTTGCCGAGATCGCGGGGCATCTCGACATCCTGCGCTCGCGCGCCCGGCTCATCGAGGTGCTGCGCGGCGAACTCTTGAAGATCAAGGAGCAGTTCGCGACGCCGCGACGGACCGCAATCGAGGAGGTCGAGTTCGAGGCCGACATTGAGGCCTTGATCCAGCGCGAGGACATGGTCGTCACGGTCAGCCACGCCGGCTACATCAAACGGGTGCCGCTGTCGACCTATCGCGCCCAGGCGCGCGGCGGCCGCGGCCGCGCCGGTATGGCGATCCGCGAGGAGGATTTCCTCAGCCAGGTGTTCGTCGCCTCGACCTTGGCGCCGGTCTTGTTTTTCACCTCGTCCGGGCGGGTCTACAAGCTGAAGGTCTACAAACTGCCGCTCGGCACGCCGCAGGCGCGCGGCCGGCCGATGATCAACCTGTTGCCGATCGCCGGCGGCGAGACGATCTCGACCGTCATGCCGCTGCCCGAGGAGGAGGACAGCTGGGCCGACCTCGCCGTCATGTTTGCGACCGTCAACGGCTACGTCCGGCGCAACAAGCTGTCCGATTTTGTCGATGTCCGCGCCAACGGCAAGATCGCGATGAAGTTCGAGGGCGAGGACGCCGACGACCGGCTGATCGCCGCTGCCGCCTGCAGCGACGCCGACGATGTGCTGCTGGCGACGCGCAACGGCAAGGCAATCCGCTTCCCGGTCGCCGATCTGCGGGTGTTTGCCGGGCACAGCTCGGTCGGCGTGCGCGGCATCCGGCTGCTGCGCGACGACCTGGTGATCTCGATGTCGATCCTGCGCCACGAGGAGGCAACGCCCGAGGTGCGCAACGCCTATCTGCGCCTGGCGCGCGACCGTCGCCGCCAGATGGGCGAAGAGGGCGAGCCGGTGGACGGGCAGAACGGCGATCACGCGCCGGATGACGCCAACGGCAATGGCGGCGACGAGGCGGCGTTGTCGGAGGAGCAGTTTGGCGATCTGGCGGCGCGCGAGGAATTTCTGCTCTCGGTCACCGAAAAGGGTTTCGGCGTGCGCAGCTCGGCCTATGACTACCGCATCACGGGCCGCGGCGGGCAGGGCCTCAACAACATGGAATTGAGCCGCCGCAGCGATGCGGTCGTCGCCGTCTTCCCGGTCGGCCACAACGACCAGATCATCGCGGTCAACGACACCGGCACGGTCATCCGCCTGCCGGTCGGCGGCATCCGCATCGCCCGCCGCGGCAGCGCCGGCGTCGTGCTCTTCCGCATCGGCGAGGGCGAGCGCGTCGTCTCGGTGGCGCGGCTGCCGGAAGCCGACGATAACGGCAACGGCGAGGACGGCGACGCCGAACCGCCCGGCGCCCAAGACACCAACGAAAGCGAGGGGGACGACAGCCCATGAGCCAACGCATCGGGGTCTACCCCGGCACGTTCGACCCGATCACCAACGGCCATATCGACATCATCCGCCGCGCGCTGCATGTCGTCGATCGCCTCGTCATCGGGGTCGCGCGCAACGACGCCAAGGGACCGCTGTTCACGACCGACGAGCGGGTCCAGATCGTGCGCGACGAGATCGCCGAGCTCGACAACGGCAACGGCACCTCGCGCATCGAGGTCGTCCCGTTCGACATCCTGCTGATGAGCTTCGCCGAATCGGTCGGCGCCGGGATCATCGTGCGGGGGCTGCGGGCGGTTTCCGATTTCGAATACGAATTCCAGATGGCCGGCATGAACGCGCGGCTCAACGCGAACATCGAGACCGTCTTTCTGATGGCGTCCGATCGCTACCAGTTCATCTCGTCGCGTTTTGTCAAGGAGATCGGCGCGCTGGGCGGCGATGTCTCGCATTTCGTCAGCCCGCGCGTCGCCGAGCGGCTCGTCGCCCGCTTCAACGGCACAAGGCCGCCGCCCCGCCGGCGCAAATAGGCGGCGATGACTACAGTTGGCGCCCCGCTCCTCGCTCCGGCGGGGAGAGGGAGAGAGACGGCACCGCAAGACCCGGCGGTGATGGCGTGTCGGCCGGCCGCAGTCGCGTGCCCTCTCCCCGTAAACGGGGAGAGGGACAGGGTGAGGGGCCGTCCCGGCGGTTCGCTGCCCGGTTATCCCTACAGCCCCAATCGCCGGCTGGCGATGCGGGCGCCCTCGGCCATCGCGGCGAGTTTCGCCCACACGACATCCTCGGTGACGCGCCCCATGCCAGCCGAGGTATCGAAGCCGCAATCGGTCGCGGCCAGGACGCGATGCGGGTCGCCGATCGCCTGCGCGACGCGTTCGAGCCGGTCGGCGACGACTTCGGGATGCTCGACAAAGCTCGTCAGGTCGTCGATGACGCCGGCCGCGATGACTTGGTCGTCGGCCAAGGGATATTGCGCGAGCACGCGGTATTCGTGCTGGTGGCGCGGGTTGGCGAACGGCAGCACAAAGCCGCCGACGCGCGCCTGTTCGAGGAGCGGCAGGATGTCGGCGAGCGGCACGTCCTTGTCGTGCGGCCCCTCGTAATTGCCCCAGCAGACATGCAGGCGCACGCGGTCGCGCGGGACATTGACGATGGCGTCGTTGATCGCCGCGACGACGCGCTCGACAAAGCCCAGAAAATCGGACAGCGGCCGGTCGTTGTAGGTCAGGTGGCGTTCCAGCGCGAGATCGGGGCAATCGAGCTGCAACAGAAACCCGGCGCCGACGATCGCCTCGTATTCGACCTTCACCGCCGCCGCCACGGCCGCCAGATAGGCGTCATCGGTTTCGTAAAATTCGTTCTTCATCGCCGCGGCGATGATGCCGGGCGACGGGGCGGTCAGGAACGGCTCGATAAAGGCATCGGGATGGGCGTCGAGCGCCGCCTGAAAATCGCCGATCTCGGCCTTCAGCGGCGCCTCATCGACATAGCGTACCTCGCCCACGGCGCGCGGCGGCTGCATGTTGCCG
>DATJUL010000201.1:0-3678 GCA_035502295.1 Allostellaceae bacterium
AGGCCGATGTGCTGCTCGAAAATTTCGCGCCGGGGGTCATGGACCGGCTCGGCGTCGGTTGGACCGTGCTGCACGCGCTCAACCCACGGCTCGTCTATGCCTCCGGCTCGGGCTATGGCCTTTCCGGCCCCGATCGCGACAATCTGGCGATGGATTTGACGATCCAGGCGGTCTCCGGCCTCATCGCGACGACCGGGTTTGCCGACGGGCCGCCGGTCAAGGCGGGGCCGGCGGTCGTCGATTTCCTCTCTGGAATTCATCTTTATGCGGCGACCGTCACGGCGCTGTTTGAACGCGAGCGCACGGGGAAGGGCCGCCTCGTCGAGGTCGCGATGCAGGAAGCCGCCTATGCCTCGCTGACCTCGCAATTGCACGCCTTGTTCGACACCGGAAGCGTGCCGCCGCGCCAGGGCAACGCCAGCCACGGCCGCGTGCCGCTCAACGTCTATCCAACGCGCGACGGCTATGTCGCGATGAACATCGCGGTCGAGGAGCACTGGCACAACCTGTTGCGCGCGATGGGCCGCGAGGAGTTGCGCGACGACCCGCGCTTCCGCGACAACGCGGCCCGCGTCGCCAACCGCGATCTCGTTGACGCAACCGTCGCCGCCTGGACCCGAACGCTCGGCAGGATGGAGATTTTCGCGATCGCCAGGCGGCAGCGCATCCCGCTGGCGCCGGTGCGCGAGGTCGACGAGGTCATGGCCGACCGCCATATGCACGAGCGCGGGTTTCTCGTCGAAATCGAGCACGATGAGTTGGGGCGCGTCACGGTGCCGACCTCGCCCTTGCGCTATCACGACGCCGACCCGGTCGAGACCACCCCCAGCCCAAAACTCGGCCAGCACAACGCCGAGATTTACGGCGACTGGCTCGGCCTGTCGGCCGCCGAGATCGCGGCGCTGACGAGCGAAGGCGTAATCTAAAGGGAGCGAGCGATGTTCTACAGCCGCGAGCGGATACTCGTGACGCATGCCGGGTCGCTGCCGCGCCCCGCCGATCTGCGGGCGATGATCGTCGCCAAATCCGCCGGCCAGCCGGTTGACGCCGCGGCGCTCGACCGCCGCCTCAAGGAGGCCGTCGCCGAGGCCGTGCGGCTGCAGCAGGAAAACGGCATCGACATCGTCAACGATGGCGAATTGTCAAAATTCAACTTCACCGACTATGTGCGCGAGCGCATCGCCGGCTATGAGGAGCGGCCCGGCTCGGACCGTCGCCGGCTCGACATCATCGCCCGCGACGAGCGCAAGTTTCCCGGCTATTTCGAGGCCCTGCCGCGCGCCCGAGCGCCGGGGCTGCCGAAGCAGCCGGTGTGCACCGGGCCGCTGCGCTATGTCGGCCAGGGCGATGTGAGGCGCGACCTCGACAATTTCCGCGCCGCGCTGGGCGGCGTTGCGGTGACGGGCGCCTACCTGCCGGCCAACACGCCGGGCACGATCGAGCATTGGATCGCCAACGAATATTACAAGAGCGACGAAGAATTCGTCTTCGCGATCGCCGACGCGATCCACGACGAATACCAGGCGATCGTCGATGCCGGGTTTCTGTTGCAGATCGACGACCCCGACCTGCCCGACGGGTGGAACTGCCTGCCCGACATCACCCTGCCGGAATACAAGAAATACGCCGAGCTGCGGGTCGCGGCGCTGAACCACGCGCTGCGCGGCATCCCGCGCGACAAGGTGCGCCTGCATGTCTGCTGGGGCAGCTTTCACGGCCCGCATTACGACGACATCCCGCTGCGCGACATCATCGACCTGATTTTCCGGGTCAACGCCGGCTCTTATTCGATCGAGGCTTCGAACCCGTGCCACGAGCACGAATGGCGGGTGTTCGAAGAGGTAAAACTGCCGGACGGCGCGACCTTGATCCCCGGGATCGTCGGCCATTGCAGCGATTTCATCGAGCATCCCGATCTCGTCGCCGAGCGGATCGTGCGCTACGCAAACCTCGTCGGGCGCGAGAACGTGCTGGCCGGCACCGATTGCGGCCTCGGCACGAGGGTCGGCCACCCGTCGATCTGCTGGGCCAAATTCGCCGCGATGGCCGAAGGCGCCCGCCGCGCGACGAAGATATTATGGGGCCGGTAGGTGTTATCGCACCTCCACGACGCTGTCGCCGGTTGCGACCATGCGCTCGATTTGGGGCAACAGCGGCATCAGGCGCTGCCGCAGCACTTCGGTCGAGCAGTTGCCGATCCGCAGCCAAACGATAGTCGGCCCGGTTGGGGCGTGCAGGCGGCGCAGCGCAAAGTCTTCGTCCTTCGTAAAGATGACCGCGCCTTCGCGCCGGGCGTAGCTCCAGATGACCGGGTCTGTCGCCGCGCGCAGCCCGACCTCCCTGACGTGGGTGGCCTGATGCCCGGCAGTCGTCAGCAGCCGCGCGAGCGATGGCGGCAATTGCGCATCTATCAGGACCTTCACTTACCGGCCGCAATGATCACCGGGTGATCGGATGCCTCGGCTGCATACGCGAGACAAGCGCGGATGTCTGCCGCCTCCAGATCTGGGAAATCGGCGAGGATATCGCCTTCGCTCATGCCGGAGGCGAGCATGTCGAGCACGTCCTTGACGCGGATGCGCATGCCGCGGATGCACGGCCGGCCACCGCATTGCTCGGGATTGAAGGTGATGCGGTCCATGTCGCAAGGCTATGCTGCCGGCGCAGCGGGGTAAAGAGCGGAGCGTCGCGATGGATTTCGATCTCTCCGACGAGCAGCGCGCGTTTGAGGAGACGGCGCGGCAGTTCGCGCGCGAGGCATGGCTGCCGCAGGCGTCCGGCTGGGACGAGCGCGAGGAGTTTCCCGAGGCCGCGTTGCGCGCCGCCGCCGGGCTCGGCTTTGCCGGGATTTATGTCGGCGAGGAATATGGCGGCAGCGGCCTCGCGCGCCTCGACGCGACGATCATCTTCGAGGAACTCGCCGCCGCCTGCGTCTCGACCGCCGCCTATCTGTCGATCCACAACATGGCGGCGTGGATGATCGACCGCTTCGGCACCCCTGAGCAGCGCGCCCGCTTTCTGCCGCGGCTGATGACGATGCAGCATTTCGCCAGTTATTGCCTCACCGAACACGGCAGCGGCTCCGATGCCGCGGCACTGCAGACGCGGGCCCGCCGCGACGGCGACGATTACGTGCTGAACGGGTCGAAGGCGTTCATCTCGGGCGGCGGCCGCAGCGACCTTTACGTGACGATGGTGCGCACCGGCGACCCCGGCGCCAAGGGCATCTCCTGTCTCGTGATCGAAAACGGCGCGCCCGGCCTTTCGTTCGGCAAGCTGGAGAAGAAGCTCGGCTGGCACAGCCAACCGACCGCGATGGTCAATTTCGCGGATTGCCGGGTGCCGGTGGCGAACCGGCTTGGCGCCGAGGGCGACGGCTTTGCGATCGCGATGATGGGGTTGGACGGCGGACGGCTCAATATCGGGGCCTGCTCATTGGGCGGCGCGCGGGCGTGCTGGGAGGCGGCGCGGGGCTACCTGCTGGAGCGCCGCCAGTTCGGCCAGCGCCTCGCCGATTTCCAGGCATTGCAATTTGCCCTGGCGGACATGGCGACGGAACTGGACGCCGCGCGCCTGATGCTGCGCCGCGCCGCCCAGAGCCTCGACAAGGGCGATCCGGACGCGACCTTGCATTGCGCGATGGCGAAGCGGCTCGCGACTGACGCCGGCTTCCGCGTC
>DATJUL010000202.1:0-5735 GCA_035502295.1 Allostellaceae bacterium
CGGCGCCAGCGGCGCGCGGTCGCGCAGTTCGACGCCGGCGAGATCGACCCGCAGCGCCAGCGGAAACCCGCCGACTTGCAAGCTCTGCCATGACAGGTCTAGGTGGCGCGGCCGCAGCGCCTGGGAGATCTGTCCGAGGCCGCTTTCGAGCCGGGCGGCGGCGAGGAACCAGAACGCCGTATATCCGCCGGCGGCGAGCAGCAGCAACCCGGCGGAAGCGAGGCCGACAAGCGACGCGCGGCGCATCCGGGCCGCGGCGCCGCGCGTCTGCAAGCCTCTCTCAATATGGGCTGCTGCTTGCCCCCGGCTTTGGGGCGTTGCGCATCTCGGCGACGGCCGCGACGGCGCCGGCCCGCAGAAACGCCGTGTCGCCGCCGACCGTGACGAACGTGAATCCCATCTCGATCATCTTCTTGGCGTAAGCCGGTGCGCCGCAATGAATGCCGGGCTGCACGCGATGGCGCTTGGCGGCATCGACGATCTTCTTCAGCGCCGCCATCATCCACTCATCGGGCTTGTCGCCGCCGGGATTGTGGCCCAATGAAATCGACAGGTCGGACGGGCCGACATAGATCGCATCGAGGCCCTTTACCGCCATGATCTCGTCGAGGTTGTCGAGCGCTTCCTGCGTCTCGATCATGCCGAAGGCGAGGACGATGTCGTTGGCCTTCATGTGATAATCGGCGCCGCCGTAGAGCGAGGCGCGGATCGGCCCGGAGCTGCGGTAGCCGAGCGGCGCATAGCGGCACGAGCCGACAAATTTCTCGGCCTCGGCGCGGTTGTTGATCATCGGGCAGACGATGCCGTAGGCACCGGCGTCGAGTGCCTTCTGGATATGCGCCGGATCGTTCCACGGCACGCGCACCAAGGGCGTCACGCTGGTCGTCGAGAACGCCGTCAGCATGTGCACCATCATCGAATACTCGATCATGCCGTGCTGCATATCGACGACCAGCGAGTCGAAGCCGGCATGCGCCATGACCTCGGCGGAAAAGCTCGACGGCACGCCGCACCAGCTGTTGATGACCGCCCGGCCTGACGCCCAGATGTCCCTCACTCCATTCGCCCGCGCCATGATGTTCCTCCGTGGTAACGCTGGGCCGCATCCCGCCAGCCGCGCGCCGTCGAGTCAAGCGCCGCCCGCCGTCGCTTGACATTATACAAAGTTATAACAATGTTCCCCGCGGGAGGGCAGGACAAATGCGCTCTGCGATCCGCAAGCTCGGCAATTCCTCCGGCGTCATCATTCCGAAGTCGATGCTGAACGAGATCGGCGTTACTGCCGGTGACCCTATCGACCTGTCGCTGGAGGAAGGGCGGATCGCGATCACGCCGGTCAAGCGCCGGCCGCGCGAAGGCTGGGCCGAGGCCTCGAAGGCGATCGCAGATGCCGGCGATGATGCGCTGGTCTGGCCCGAATTCGGCAACGATGGCGATGAAGACTTGACGTGGTGAGACGACGCCGCAACGCAGGCGATTCCTCGGTCAGGCGGGGAGACGTGTGGCTGACCGCATTGGACCCGACGATCGGCAGCGAAATTCAAAAGACGCGGCCGTGCCTCATCGTGTCGCCGGCGGAAATCAACGACTTCCTGCGTACCGTGATCGGCGCGCCGATGACGACCGGGAACCGGCCGGCGCCGTACCGCGTTCCGACCCGCTTTGCCGACACCGATGGTCTTGTCTTGCTGGATCAGTTGCGCGCCGTCGACAGGCAGCGGCTTGTTCGCCGGCTGGGGACGATCGATGCCGCCACAATGCGAGTTGTGCTGGCCGCTCTGTGCGAAATGTTCGAGGAATAGCCGCACCGCACCTATTTGCCGAGGCAGAACTCGGCAAAGATCACGTCGAGCAAATCCTCGACATCGACCCGGCCGGTGATCCGGCCGAGGCTGCGCCATGCGAGACGCAAATCTTCGGCGCACAATTCCGGCAGCGGCGCGGCGAGCGAGCGATTGAGCGCCTCCGCCGCGGTCTCCAAGGCTTCGCGATGGCGGGCGCGGGTCAACAGCGGCGCTGCGCCGTCATAGCGCCCGGCGATGCGCGCCGCCAGGGTGGCGACGAGGTTGGCGATGCCATCGCCGGTCAGCGCCGAAACCGCGAGCGCTCCCGCAGGGAGACGCGGGCGATCGCCGAGCAGGTCGATCTTGTTGGCGACGAGGAGCGTGTCGGGGCCGGGCCACGGTGCGGCGCCGGCGGCGTCCTCGGGCCGCGTCGCGTCGAACACGAAGAGCCGCAGATCGGCCGCCGCGGCGCGCGCCAAGGCGCGGCGCAGGCCCTCTTGTTCGACGACATCGGCGCTGTCGCGCAGGCCGGCGGTGTCGGCGAAGACGACCGGATAGCCGGCAATATCGACCGCGACCTCGATGACATCGCGCGTCGTGCCGGCGACGGGCGAGGTGATCGCCGCCTCGCGCCGCGCCAGCTGGTTCAAGAGGCTCGATTTGCCGGCGTTGGGCGGCCCGAGGATCGCCACCGCGATACCGTCGCGCAAGCGCTCGCCCTTATTGCCGTCGGCGAGATGGGCGGCGATCTCGCGCACCAGGACCGCGGTTTCGCCGGCAACCCGCGCCTCGATTGCGGGCGGCAATTCTTCGTCAGGGAAATCGATCGCCGCTTCGAGATGCGCCAGGAGCCGCAGCAGGCGCTCGCTCCAGCCGCGATACA
The DNA here is from genome assembly GCA_035502295.1 of Allostellaceae bacterium. Lineage (GTDB taxonomy): Bacteria > Pseudomonadota > Alphaproteobacteria > ATCC43930 > CGMCC-115725 > DATARH01. Next base: position 2,668 of record DATJUL010000202.1, read on the forward strand.
GCGCGCCGAGCCGGCCGTCGAGCTGGCGCAACGCCTGCTGTCGCTGCGCCTCGGTCTCGGCGGCTGTCAGATCGGCGATCGCCTCGGCCTGGGTCAGGTCGAGCTTGCCGTGGTGAAACGCCCGTCGGGTGAATTCGCCCGGCTCGGCGAGGCGCAGGCCGAGGCCGCGCAGCACGCGCATGACCGCGGCCAGCACCGCGCGGCTGCCGTGCACGTGCAGTTCGGCGACGTCCTCGCCGGTGACGCTGCGCGGACCGGGAAACCACAGCACGAGGCCGTCGTCGATGGCATCGCCGCTCGCCGGATCGCAGAGCCGCACGTGGCGCGCGACGCGCCGCGGCGGCACCGCGCCGCACAACGCGGCGAGCGCCGGGCCGGCCTGCGGCCCGGTCATGCGAACGATCCCGATCGCCGCGCGCCCGGCGGCGGTCGCCGGGGCATAAATCGTGTCGGCCGGCGCGGCGACGCCCCTCACCCTGTCCCTCTCCTCATGAATGGGGAGAGGGGACGCGGCAGCGCCAGATCGACCAATGCTCGCCGTGGTGCCACCGCCGACGCCGCTTTGCTCCCTCTCCCCGCCTGCGGGGAGAGGGCTGGGGTGAGGGGCGCTTGCGCGGGAATGCCGGCGAGACGTGGCTTCAGTGCTTTGGCGGCAATTGGTCGGGCTGCAGCATCAGCCGCGCGACGCGGCCGCCGTTCTTGACATGCGTCTCGAGGATTTCGTCGATATCGGCGGTCGTCTCGTAGCGATACCACACGCCCTCGGGGTAGATCACCATGTTGGGGCCGAGTTCGCAGCGGTCGAGGCAGCCCGCGGCGTTGCAGCGGATGCTCTCGATGCCCAGTTGCCGTGCCTTCTCGCGGGCGTAGGCGCGCACCTTGTCGACGCCGCCCAATCCCGCGGCGCGGGCGCTGCATGAGCCGCGCGGATGCCCCTCGGGCCGCGTGTTCGTGCACATGAAGATGTGGTGCTGGTAGAACAGGCGCGCGTCGCCCGGCGCATCCGACATTCGCTCTCTCCCGTCGCGAAGCGCGGCGGCGCGCCTCTCGCAATCCGCCGCCGCGCATCCAAATGGAGAGACGACCCTACCCCGTCGCGCTTCCCGCGGCAACCGATGCGGGCGCAACCCGCCCCAATGGATTGATCATAGGATCAGGCATGGACGCGAACCGCCTCGGCGAGGAAACCAGCCCCTACCTGCTGCAGCACAAGGACAACCCGGTCCACTGGCAGGCCTGGAACGCGGCGACGCTCGCCGCCGCGCAGGCGGCCGCCAAGCCGATCCTGTTGTCGATCGGCTACGCCGCCTGCCACTGGTGTCATGTGATGGCGCACGAGAGCTTCGAGAACGCCGCGATCGCGGCGTTGATGAACCGGCTCTTTGTCAACATCAAGGTCGATCGCGAGGAGCGCCCCGATCTCGACGCGATCTACCAGAACGCGCTGGCGATGATGGGCGAGCAGGGCGGCTGGCCGTTGACGATGTTCCTGACGCCGGCGGGCGAGCCGTTCTGGGGCGGCACCTATTTTCCGCCCGAGCCGCGCTGGGGCCGGCCCGGCTTTGCGCAGGTGCTGACCTCGCTGGCCGCCGCCTGGCGCGACAAGCCCGAGGATGTCGCAAAGAATGTCGCGGCGCTGCAGCAGGGCCTCGCCCGTCTGGCGCAGCCGCAGCACGGCGGCGATATCGCGCCCGAGTTCCGCGACCAAATCGCCGAGCGGCTGCTGCGCGAGGTCGATCCGCTCAACGGCGGCATCGGCAGCGCGCCGAAATTCCCGCAATGCGGCGTCTTCGAACTGCTGTGGCGGGCGTGGAAGCGCACCCGCCGCGAGCCCTATCGCGACGCGGTGACCCGCACGCTGACGACGATCAGCCAAGGCGGCATCTACGACCATCTCGGCGGCGGTTACTCCCGCTACGCGACCGACACGCACTGGCTTGTGCCGCATTTCGAAAAGATGCTGTACGACAACGCCGAGCTGGTCAGCCTGTTGACGCTGGTGTGGCAGGAGACGCGCGAGCCGCTTTATGCCCGGCGCGTCGCCGAAACCATCGGCTGGCTCGAACGCGAGATGACGCATCCCGAGGGCGGCTTCTACAGCAGCCTCGACGCCGACAGCGAACACGAGGAGGGCAAGTTCTACGTCTGGAGCGAGGCCGAGATCGACGCGGCGCTGGGCGGCCAGGCGGCGGTGTTCAAGCGCTACTATGATGTGAGCGGCGGCGGCAATTGGGAAGGGAAGACGATCCTCAACCGCCTCGCGCATCCGGCGCTCGCCGACGCGGCGACCGAGGCGGAGTTGGCCGCGTGCCGCGCGCTGTTGCTGGCGGCGCGCGCGGCGCGGGTGCGGCCGGGCCTCGACGACAAAATCCTCGCCGACTGGAACGGGCTGATGATCGCGGCCTTGGCCGAAGCCGGTCTCGCGTTCGACCGCGCCGATTGGGTGGCGCTCGCGGCGCGCGCCTTCGCCTTTGTGCGCGACCATATGACCGGCCCCGACGGGCGGCTGCGCCACGCCTGGCGCGCCGGCCGGCCGCGTCATCCGGCGAGCATCGACGATTACGCCAATCTGTGCCGCGCCGCGCTGGCGCTCCATGAGGCAACAGGCGACGCCGCGTATCTCGACCAGGCGCGCGCCTGGGTCGCGCTGATCGACGCGCACTACTGGGATGCGGCCGCCGGCGGCTATTTCTTTGCGGCCGATGACACGGCGGACCTGATCGTGCGCGTCAAGACCGCCTCCGACGCCGCCGTGCCTGCCGGCAACGGCACGCTGGTCGGCGTCCTGACCCGGCTCGCTTTGCTGACGGGCGAAGAGGCGTATCGCGCGCGCGCCGAGGCGGTCATCGCGGCGTTTTCCGGCGAACTCGGGCGCAATTTCTTCCCCCTCGCGACGCTGCTCAACAATGCCGAGCTGGCCCGGAACCCGGTGCAGATCGTGCTGGCCGGCATGCCCGGCGAGGCGCAACTGGAGGCGCTGCGGCGCGCGGTCTACGCCGTCTCATTGCCCAACCGCATCGTGCAGGTCGCCGTGCCCGGCGCGGCATTGCCGGCCGCGCACCCGGCCC
>DATJUL010000203.1:0-7010 GCA_035502295.1 Allostellaceae bacterium
GATCCGCTTTCACACCCGCGTGCCGGTCGCTGCGCCGCGCCGCGTCACGGCCGCGCTGACGGACGCGCTGGCCGCCGAGAAGGCGCTGTACATCGTCGTGCACGCCAATCATCCGCGCGAATTGACGCCGGCGATGCGCGAAGCGGTCGGCCGCCTGACGCGTGCCGGAATCCCGGTGCTGGCGCAGAGCGTGCTGCTGCGCGGCGTCAACGATGACCCGGCGGTGCTCGAAGCGCTGCTGCGCGGCCTCGTCGCGATGCGGGTCAAGCCCTATTACCTCCATCATCCCGATCTGGCGCCCGGCACCGCGCATTTCCGCCTCGACATTGCGGCGGGGCAGCGTCTCGTCGCGGCGCTGCGCGGCCGCATCTCCGGCCTCTGCCAGCCGACCTATGTGCTCGACATTCCCGGCGGCTTCGGCAAGGTGCCGCTCACCCCGAGCGCCGCGCGGCGCGACGATGCGGGCGGGTGCTGGCTCGTCAGCGACCCGGCCGGCCGGCAGCACGCCTATCCGCCGTCCGATCCCGATGCTGGATGACATCATCATTGTCGGCGGCGATGCGCTGGCGCTCAACGCGGCGCAGGAATTGTGTCTGATCCCCGGCCAACGGGTCGTCGTTTTGTGGCCGGGCGACGCGGAATTCGCGGCGGCCGTCAAGGCGGTCGGCGCGAGCTTTGTCGCCGGCCGGCCGGACAGCCGCGATGGTCTCGACGCGGCCGGCGTCATGACGGCCGTCTCGATCCTGGCGCTGTCGCAGAACGAGCAGCTCAATCTGCAGGCGGCGCTCCGAGCGCGCGACGCCAACCCGCGGATCCGCATCGTGCTGCGCCAGTTCAACCGCACCTTGGCGCCGAAGATCGAACAGAACCTGCCCGACTGCTCGGTCCTGTCGCTGGCATGGCATTCGGCGGCCACCTATGCCGCCGCGGCGCTCGACCCGTCCTGCCTGCGCGGCCTGCAGTTTCCCGAGCCCGACGGACCGCTGACCGGGTTCGCCGTGCGCTTCGCCGGGGCCGCCGCGATCGCCGGATTGAGCATCGCCGAGGCCGAGGCGACGCTCGGGGCGCGCATCGTCGCGATCGATGGCGCGACCAACCTCGATCCGCGCGAGCCGATCGCGCCCGCCGCGCAGCTGATCGTTTACGGCCCGGTCGCCAGCCTGCTCGCCTCCGCCCGGCGCCGGCCGACAGCGGCCGCGCGCCGTTCGCCGTTCGCCCGATTGCGCGGCGCGGCGCGGCGCCTGCGGCGGCGGCGCAGCGATCCCTACATCACGCGGTTTGCCGCGGCTGCCGCGGTGTTGTTCGTGCTCGCCACCTGGCATTTTCGGGCGTCGTTCCACAGCACCTGGCTGCTTGCCGCCTATTTTGTGCTGAGCACGATGACCACCGTCGGCTATGGCGACGTGACGCCGCATCACACGCCCGAAGATCTGCTGGCGGCGATGGCGGTGATGCTGCTGGGCGTCGTCTTTACCGGCGTCTTTATCGCGATCCTGACGGCCCGGCTCACCCGCGCCCACTGGGTGCGCATGCAGGGCCTCAGGCCGGTCCGCCGCCGCGGCCACATCGTCGTGTGCGGCAGCGGCAGCATCGGCAGCGGCGTCATCGACCTGCTGCTTGCCTTCGACAAACCGCTCGTCGTCGTCGAGCAGACCCCCAATGCCGCGGTCGTCGAGCGGGCGCAGGAGCAGGGCTTCGACCTGTTGACCGGCGATGCCAGCCGCGACGACACGCTCGACCTGTGCAATCTCGGCGCGGCGCACAGCCTGGTCGCGCTGACCAACGTCGATACGCTCAATCTCGAAATCGCGCTCGGTGCGCGCGCCCGCAACCCCGACATGCCGATCGTCCTGCGCATCGCCGAGGCGGCCTTCGCCTCCTCGATCGCCAGCCATTTCCAGTTTGAGACGACGTTCTCGGTCGCCGCCTTGGCCGGCCCGGTGTTTGCCGGCCTGTCGCGGCTGCCGGGAGCGCGCGGCCGCATCGCCTTCGCCGGCCAGGAATTCGCGATCGGCGAGCTTGTGCTGCATGACGGCACGGCAGCCATGCTGCCGCGCGCCGCCATCCCGCTCGCGGTCGGCGGCCCGGATGGCGAATGCCGCCTGGTGCGCGACTTTGCCGGGCTGCGTCCCGGCTCGCACGCGCTGATCCTGATGCCGATCGCGCCGTTCCGCGACGGCAGCGAAAGCCTCGCATCCGTCGTCGCGCGGGTGGCCGGTTGAATCGCCGGGCGGCGCGCGCCCCCGGAAGACAAAGGTTTCATTAAGGATAAATCCGCTGGAAAATTCGACAAATACCTCGAATACTTATGACATGAGAATAACCAAGCGCGGCGCTGCTGCCGAAAGACGATGCGAGCGCCGCTATGGCCTGCCGGCGCTGGAAGTCGCGATCGGCAGCGAGCGCTTCCGGGCGGTCAACTGGTCGATGCGCGGCGCCCTCATCTATGGTCTGTGCGATGCCGTCGGCGCCCGCGTGCGCGGCGAGATCGGCGTGCCCGGCTCGTGCGAGGCCATGCCGTTTGCCGCGACCGTCGTGCGCGCCGACTTCGAGACCGGCAATACGGCCATCTGTTTCGAGGATTGCCGCACCGAAGGGATCGATTTTATTGCCGCGGCCGTGGTCTCGCTGCAATAGGCGTCAACGCTAGACCGCCAGTTCGCACCAGATCGGCGTGTGGTCGGAAGCGCGCTCCTTGGCGCGCGGCGCCTTGTCGATGTCGCAGGCGGCGACGCGGTCGGCGGCCTGCGGCGACAGCAGGAGATGGTCGATCCGCAGGCCCTCGTCGCGGTTCCACCGCCCGGCCTGGTAGTCCCAGAACGTGTAGCGGTGCGGCTCGCGGTGGAAGGTGCGGTAGGCGTCGGTGAGGCCGAGATTGATGAGCGCCCGGAAGCGCGAGCGGGTCTCGATGCGGCACAACGCGTCATCGCGCCAGGCGACGGGATCGTACACGTCGTCGTCGGTCGGGCAGACGTTGTAGTCGCCGGCCAGCACAAACGGCATCTCGCGGGCGAGCAGGTCCTCGGCATGCGCCGCCAGCCGCGTCATCCATTGGAGCTTATAGGCGAATTTGTCGGTGTCGGCGGGGTTGCCGTTCGGCACATAGAGCGAGGCGACGCGCACCTTGCCGCCATTGCCGTCGCCGAACGTCGCCGCGATATAGCGCGCCTGGTCGTCATCGCCGGGATCGGGCAGACCGCGCACGATCTCGCGCGCCGGCTCGCGCGAGATCAGCGCGACGCCGTTATAGGCGCGCTGCCCCAAGGCCTCGGTGCGATAGCCGAGGGCCTGCAATTCGAGCCGCGGAAACTCGGCGTCGAGGCATTTCGTCTCCTGCAGGCACACGACATCGGGCTGCGCATCCTTCAAAAAATCCAACAGATGCGGCAGCCGCACCTTGACCGAATTGACGTTCCAGCTCGCGATCTTCACGACATCGCCCGCGGGCTTTTCAACGGTCAGCCGGGGCCGGCGGTGCCGCCCACGGTGAGGCCGTCCATGCGCACGGTCGGCTGGCCGACGCCGACCGGCACGCCCTGCCCGTCCTTGCCGCAGGTGCCGACGCCGTCGTCGAGCGCCAGGTTGTTGCCGATCATCGTGACCTTGGTCATCGCATCGGGGCCGTTGCCAATGAGGGTCGCGCCCTTCACCGCGGGGCCGACCTTGCCGTCCTCGATCAGGTAGGCTTCCGAGGCGGAAAAGACGAACTTGCCGGATGTGATATCGACGCTGCCGCCGCCGAAATTGACCGCGTAAACCCCCTTTTTGACCGAGGCGACGATCTCCTGCGGGTCGTGCGGGCCGTTCAGCATGTAGGTGTTGGTCATGCGCGGCATCGGCGCGTGGGCAAACGATTCGCGGCGGCCGTTGCCGGTCGGCGCCATGCCCATCAGCCGCGCGTTCATGCGGTCCTGCATGTAGCCTTTCAGGATGCCGTCCTCGATCAAGACGTTATAGGCCGAGGGCGTCCCCTCGTCGTCGATCGTCAATGAGCCGCGCCGGTCGGGCAGCGTGCCGTCATCGACCACCGTGACGCCCTTCGCCGCGACCCGCTGCCCGATCATGCCGGAAAAGGTCGATGTCTGTTTGCGGTTGAAATCGCCTTCGAGGCCGTGCCCGACCGCTTCGTGCAGCATGACGCCGGGCCAGCCCGGCCCCAACACGACCGTCATCTCGCCGGCCGGCGCCGGCACCGAGGCGAGATTGACGAGGGCCTGGCGCAGCGCCTCGTCGACCTGCGCCTTCCAGTGCGCCGGGTCGAGGTAATACTCATAGGTGACGCGGCCGCCGGCGCCGTGCGACCCCGTTTCCATGCGCTCGCCCTCGCTGACGACGATCGCGACGTTGAGCCGCACCAGCGGGCGGATGTCGGCGGCGCGGCTGCCGTCCGGCCGAACGATCTGCACCGCCTGCCAGACGCCGCTCAAGGACGCCATGACCTGGCGCACCCGCGGATCGCGTCCGCGGGCATAGGCGTCGATCTCAGCGAGCAACCGCGTTTTTGCCGCGAGATCGACGAGGCCAAGCGGGTTCTGTTCGGTATAGAGCGCGCGATTGGTGCCGGGCGGCGGCGCGGCGAAACTGCCGGTGTGGCCCGCGGCGACCGCGCGCACCGCCGCTGCGGCGCGCCGCAGCGCCGCCTCCGACAGCTCCGAGGCGTGCGCATAGCCGGCCGCTTCGCCCATCACGGCGCGCAGCCCGAAGCCCTGCGTCGTGTCGAACGAAGCGCTTTTGATGCGGCCGTCGTCGAGCGCCACCGCTTCCGACTGGCTGTATTCGAGAAAGAGTTCGCCGTCGTCCATGCCGGCCAAGGCCTCGCCGACGATCCGTTCCACCCGCCCCGGCTCCATGTCGGCATGATCGAAGAAGAGTTCGTTGGTGAGCGCGAGGTCGGTCATCGGCGGCTCCGTATTCGGGCGATCCTCAGGTTCTATATGGTTGCGCCGAGCCGCGGCCGAAAGACGGGAGTTGCGGCGGTCTGCGACGGCTTGCCGCAAAGCGCCGACGCGGCCGAAGGACGCCCCGAGTTGTCGCCGCGGCGAGCTTTGGTGTAGGGTCCGGGCGTGGGTCGCGCCGCTTCTGTGGCGCGGGAGTGGACAATGCCCGCCGAGGGAGATCGCGAGGACATGGCGCGTATGACGGCATCGACGAGGCGGACGGCGGCGCTGCGGGCCCTGGGCGCGCTGGCGCCGGGGCTCGGTTTCCTGCTGGCGCTGGCGCCGTCTGCCTGGGCCGAGCAGCCGTACGATTGGGAAGTCGAAATGCAGCCGCCGGCGACGCCGTACGATCAGCGCCTGCAATCGTTCCACAACGAGCTGCAGATCATCATCATCCTGATCACGATCTTCGTGATGGGGCTGCTGCTCTATGTGATGATCCGTTTTCATCACAGCCGCCATCCGGTGCCGACCAAGACCTCGCATAACCCGGTCATCGAGATCACCTGGACCGTCGTGCCGGTGGTGATCCTCGTGCTGATCGCGATCCCGTCGTTCAAATTGCTGTATTACATGGCGCGGATCCCGAAAGATTCGATGACGATCAAGGTCACCGGGCACCAATGGTATTGGACCTACGATTACCCCAAGCAAAAAATCTCGTTCGACAGCAACAGCGTCCCGGACAAGGATTTGAAGCCGGGGCAGCCGCGGCTGTTGACCGTCGACAATCCGCTGGTCGTGCCCGCTCATACCAATATCCGCGTCTTGGTGACCAGCACCGACGTGATCCACAGCTGGTATGTCCCCTCGTTCGGCGTGCAGGAATATGCGGTCATCGGGCGCGAGAACCACGCCTGGTTCAACGTGCTGCATCCCGGCACCTATTACGGCGAGTGCAACCAGATCTGCGGCATCGGTCATTCGCACATGACGATCGAAGTCGTCGCGCTGCCGCCGCCCGATTTCCAGAAATGGCTCGTCATGGCACGGAAGAAATACGCCTATAACGCGCCGGCCAGCGACAATCCGCAGCCGGGGGCGATGCTCATTGCCGCGGCGCGCAGCGGCGCGGCGGCCCCGACCGGCACGGCGCCGGCCGGCAACTGACGGAGAAGAGACCTCGCGATGGCTTACCACGATGCAACCGCCGGCGCAGAGCACGCGGCGCACGATCATCGGCCGGGCTTCTTCGTCCGCTGGCTGGCCTCGACCAACCACAAGGACATCGGCACGCTCTATCTGTGCTTTGCGATCTTCGCGGCGACCATCGCCGGCGGCTTGTCGGTCGTCATGCGCGCGCAGCTGATGTACCCCAACAACACATTCATTTCCAACGACCAGGCCTACAACGTCATCATCACCCTGCACGGGCTGATGATGGTGTTTTTCGTGGTCATGCCGGCGACCTTCGGCGGGTTCGGCAACTGGTTCGTGCCGCTGATGATCGGCGCGCCGGACATGGCCTTCCCGCGCATGAACAATGTCAGCTTCTGGCTCTTGGTCCCGGCCTTCCTGCTGCTGGTGCTGTCGACCCAGTTCGGCGCCGGCGACGGGGTCAACGGGGCCGGGGCCGGGGTCGGCTGGACGCTCTATCCGCCGCTGTCGGCGGCGGGGCCCGGCGGCCATCCGGGGCCGTCGGTCGATATGCTGATCTTTGCGCTGCATCTCGCCGGCGCCTCGTCGATCATGAGCGCGATCAACTTCATCACGACGATTTTTAACATGCGCGCGCCGGGCATGACGCTGCACCGCATGCCGCTGTTTGTGTGGTCGATCCTGGTGACCGCCTTCCTGCTGTTGCTGGCGCTGCCGGTCTTGGCCGGCGCGATCACGATGCTCTTGACCGACCGCAATTTCGGCACCTCGTTCTTCAACCCGGCGGGCGGCGGCGACCCGTTGCTGTTCCTCAATTTGTTCAGGTTCTTCGGGCATCCCGAAGTCTACATCATGATCCTGCCCGGCTTCGGCATGGTCTCGCAGGTCGTCGCGACGTTCTCGAAAAAGCCGATCTTCGGCTATCTCGGCATGGTCTATGCGATGGTCGCGATCGGCGGCATCGGCTTCATCGTA
>DATJUL010000204.1:0-3306 GCA_035502295.1 Allostellaceae bacterium
CCCCTCGGGGCTGATCGCGTGCTCGACGCCGGCGCAAGCCAGCGTCTCGACCGGCACGCCGGCGCGCCGCAGCGCGCTCTCCGCCTGCGCGAGCGAGCCGAACGGCACGACCAGGTCGTCGGTGCCGTGCACGAGCAGCACCGGCGGCCGCGAGCGCAACTCGCTCGCCAGCAAATCCTCGGCGATCAGGCGCCCGGAGTAGCCGAGAATGCCGCCCACCGCGGCGGCGCGGCGCAGCCCGACATAGAGCGCCATCATCGTGCCCTGCGAAAAGCCGACCAACGCCAGGTCGCCGTCGGCGAGGCCGCGCTTTTGCAGCTCCTCGTCGATGAACGCGTCGAGCGTTGGCGCGGCGGCGCGCACGCCCGCGAGGATCGCCGGCAGGCTGCGGTCCATGACGCTGAACCACTGGTAACCCCAGGGGGCGCCGTCGCACGGGAACGGCGCGTTCGGCGCAATGAACTCGGCGTCGGGCACCAGCCGCCCCCAGTATTGCTGCAGCCCGATCAGGTCGTTGCCGTCGGCACCGAGGCCATGCAGCAGAATTACCAGACGGCGCGGCGTGCCGCCGGCGACGGGCGGCCGCGACGGGCCGGAGAGCGTCATCAGCATCGGAGGAGCCTTCCTGCGGTGAACAGACGAATGTCGGACGGTGTTCGAGGGGAAAGCCGATCACCGTTCCGGCGTATCGGGGCGGCTCACAAGATGGCCGCAGCCGGCCTTGTTGGCCCAGTATTCCCAGGTCCGCCAAGTCTCGGGAGAGTACGGGCGGTAGCCGCGGTTGCGCGCCGCGATCTCGCCCGGCGAGAGGTATTTGATCTGGCCGCCCAGCTGTGTTGCGCGCAGCAGCGCGCGAGCATTGCGCGGCAGGTAGACCGACATGCGGACGACCTCGATCAACGAGCCCGCCGCCGCCGCAAAGCCGTGGCCGCGCATCAGCGCGACGCTGCCCTGGCCAAGGCTGCGGGCGAGATCGCGTCCCTGATCGATGTTCGTGACGAGCAGGTTGGTGTCGCCGAACCGCTCGGCGATGTCCCATACCGGCACCTCGCCGCCGATAAAGCTGCCGGCATGAATGACCGGCCGCAATTTCGTGCCGGCGGCGATGCCGAACGGCAGCGTGTCTTCGGCATGAGCATGGACGACGGCGGTCACATCGGGCCGCGCTTCGAAGATCGCCGCATGGATGAAGCGCTCGAGGTAGAGCGGGCGATCTTCGCTCGAGCGCACCGGTTCGCCGTCGATGCCCAATTCGACGAAATCTTCGGGGCCGACAAGCTCCGGCGCGAGAGAGCGGGCGATCAGAAAACGCCGCGGATCGTCCGGATGGCGGACGCTGACATGGCCATAGGCATCGACAACCTCTTCGCGCGCCAGCACGCGATTGGCGATGACGAGATCGTGGATCAGACTTGCCGGAATGCTCATCGCTGCCACTCTCTCTTGTTGCGCCGCGGCTTTGATCTGGGGTTCTTGGGCGGAAGGGTAAGGACGAAATCCACCGCGAGCCGCAGCCACGCATCAAGGTCGCGGTCGTCTTCCGGCGGCGGATCGACAAAGACATAGCCCCGCATCGGGCATCCGGCCATCTCCATCGGCAGAACGCCGGGCCGCGCCAGGGCGCTCGCCTGCCCGTCCTTGCCGACCCGCAGCAGGAGGCCGCGCCTTGATGCCCCGGCAACCATGTTGCCGTTCAGCATGAAGCACAATCCGCCGAACATCCGGATTTCGCGGATTTCACCGGTCCGTGCCAGCGCGTCGCGCACGCGCAGGGCGAGTATTTCGTCGATCGGCATGCCCGCGCAGTTTCCCGTGGCCGCGCCCGACAGTACCGGAATTGGGCGGCGGTTGACAGCGGCCCCGGGCCTATCGATGTTCCGGCGTCTTTGGAGGGGGCAGGCGTGGCGGTTGGCGCAACGGGCGAGGCGCGGCTCGGGGTTGATATCGGCGGGACCTTTACGGATGTCGCGCTGGAAAGCGGCGGCCAGTTGTTCAGCGCCAAGGTGTTGACGACGGCCGAGGCGCCGGAGCGCGCGGTCATCGAGGCGATCCGCGCAGTATTGCGCGACGCCGGCCGCGAACCGGGCGACCTGTCGATCGTCATCCACGGCACAACCCTGGCGACGAATGCCCTCATCGAGCGCAAGGGCGCCAGGACCGGGCTCGTCACGACCGAAGGCTTTCGCGACACGATCGAGATCCGCCAGGAAAACCGTTTCGAGCAGTACGACCTCAACATCGACCTGCCGCCGCCGCTGGTGCCGCGGCGCTGGCGTTTTGTCGTGCCGGAGCGCATGGATGCGAAGGGCCGCGTCGTCGCCCCGCTCGATGCAGGCGCCGTCGCGGCGCTGGCCGAGCGCGTCGCTGCCGCCGGCATCGAAAGCGTCGCGATCGGGTTTCTGCACAGCTTCATGAACCCGGCGCACGAAGAACGCGCCCGCGACATCCTCGCGGCGCGTCTCCCGGATGTGACATTCACGCTGTCGTGCGAGGTGTCGCCCGAGATGCGCGAATACGAACGCTTCTCGACAGCCTGCGCCAACGCTTATGTGCAGCCGATGATGGGGCGTTACCTGGCGCAACTCGAAGCCTTGCTGCGCGCCGAGGGAGTTCTGTGCCCGCTCTTCCTGATGCTGTCGGGCGGCGGCCTGACGACCGTCGAGACCGCGATCCGCTTTCCTGTGCGGCTCGTCGAATCGGGGCCGGCCGGTGGCGCAATCTTCGCCAGCCATATCGCCCGGCAGTGTGCTCTCGATCAGGTTCTGTCTTATGACATGGGCGGCACGACCGCGAAAATCTGCCTCATCGACGCCTGCCAGCCGCAATCGAGCCGCGCCTTCGAGGTTGCGCGCATCTACCGCTTCAAAAAGGGCAGCGGCCTGCCGCTGCGCATCCCGGTCATCGAGATGGTCGAGATCGGCGCCGGCGGCGGCTCGATCGCGCGCGTCGATCGCCTGAAGCGCATCACGGTCGGGCCGGACAGCGCCGGCGCCGATCCCGGCCCCGCCTGCTACGGCCGCGGCGGCGCCGTGCCGACCGTCACAGACGCCGACCTCCTGCTCGGCCGCATCGATCCCGCCGGGTTTTCCGGCGGGCGCATGGCGCTCGACTTCGCCGCCGCCGAGGATGCGGTGCGGCGTGAAGTGGCAACCCCACTGGCGCTCGCCGTGCCGCTCGCCGCTTTCGGCATTGGCGAGATCGTCGACGAAAACATGGCGAATGCGGCGCGCGTCCATGCGATCGAAAGCGGCAAGGACGCGCGCGGCCGCACCTTTATCGCATTTGGCGGCGCGGCCCCGCTGCATG
>DATJUL010000205.1:0-3644 GCA_035502295.1 Allostellaceae bacterium
ACCGGCCCTTTCGGCGGCGTCTGCATCATGCGCCAGGCGCGCAGCAGCGATTCGGCGGCGGCCGCGACCGAGGCCGGCTGGTCGTCCCATTTCGTGAAGTTGCGAACCAGCGCCCCCTGGTCCTGCGCGGTATGGATCCAATCGATCCACGGCCGCCGCTGCGACGCATCGACCGGCCCCGTGGCGCCGAGCACGAACACCGGCACGCGGTCGCACCACGCGTCGAAGATCGCCATCGTCGCGTGCATGAGCCCGACATTTGAATGCACGACCGCGCCCATCGGCTTGCCCGTCACCTTGGCGTAGCCGTGCGCGATTGCGACCGCGTGCTCCTCATGCAGACAGAGCAGCATCTGCGGGTCGCGGTTGCCGAGGAGGTTCACGAGGCTGTCGTGCAGGCCGCGATAAGAGGCGCCGGGGTTGAGCGCGAGATAGGGCAGCTCCAATTCGCGCAGCATCAGCGCGACGGCGTCGCTGCCCCAGTAATCGCCCGGTTCGTTGGCGAGGATCGGCCGCTCGATCGCCCCCGGCCCCGTGGCTTGCTCGCTCATCGCGCATCCTCCTGCCGCAATGTCCCGTCCGGGAGAAAACAACGGGCCGGGCGCCAGATCAAGCAGCGCGGCGGGGCGGTTTCGGCGCCGCGTCGGGTAACATCGCGCCGGCGATCCGGAGCGGGAGGCGACGAATGACAGGCGAAGACGAACAGCGCGAGACCATCGCGTTCCTGCGCGATGCCGCATCCTATCCTGCCGGCGCGGCGCCGATCGAGGTCGTCGAAACGCACGGCTCGATCGTGTTCCTCGCCGGCCGTTATGCCTACAAGCTGAAGCGCGCGGTCAAATATCCCTACCTCGATTTCTCGACTGTCATGCTGCGCCAAGCCGCCTGCGCCGCCGAGTTGACACTCAACCGCCGCACCGCGCCGCAGCTCTATCTCGAGGTGCGGGCGATCAGCCGCGGCGCCGATGGCCGGCTGCGCTGGGGCCGCGGCGCGGACGCGACGGCCGCGCCGGTCGATTTCGTCGTCGTCATGCGCCGCTTCGACCAGCATGATCTGTTGGACAACGTGGCAGCGCGCGGCGAGCTGTCGCCGCCGTTGCTTTATGCGCTGTGCGCCCATATCGCCGCGTTTCACGCGGCCGCCGAACGGCGCCCCGCGCAGGGCGGCGGCGCGGCGATGGCGGCCATCGCCGCTACCGCGATCGCCGTGTTACGCGAGCGGCGCTTCGCGGGATTTCCCGCCGGGCAAATCGACCGTGTCGCAGCCGCAATCAACAGCGAGTTGGGCCGTCTTGCTCCGCTGCTCGACGAGCGGCGCGACGCCGGGAAGGTGCGGCTTGTGCACGGCGACCTGCATCTGCGCAATGTCTGCCTCGTCGACGGCCGGCCGGTGTTGTTCGACTGCATCGAATTCTCCGAGGACCTCGCCGGCATCGATATCCTCTACGACCTCGCCTTTCTCTTGATGGACCTCGACCATCGCGGGCTGCACGGCTTTTCCAACCTGGTCATGAACCGCTATCTCGATCTGACCGAGGAGGATGACGGCATCGCTGCGATGCCGCTGTTCCTGGCGCTGCGGGCGGCGATCCGGGCGCATATCGCGGCGACGATGGCCGAGCACGGCTGGGGCGGCGCCGACCCGGACGCGGAATATACCGAGGCGCGGCGCTATCTGGCGGAAGCCGAGGCGGCGCTGGCGCCCGCGCCGGCGCGGCTCGTTGCCGTCGGCGGCCTCAGCGGCAGCGGCAAATCGACGCTCGCCGCCGGCCTTGCCGCCGAGCTCGGCCGTCGGCCGGGCGCGCGCGTGCTGCGCAGCGACGTGCTGCGCAAGCTGCGCTTCGGCAGCGAACCGGAAAGCCCCTTGCCGCCCGAGGCCTACACGCCCGAGGCGAGCGAGCGGGTCTATCGCGATCTGTGCGACCGGGCGGCGCTCGCGCTGGATGCGGGCTACGCGGCGATCATCGATGCCGTCGCGCTGCGCGCCGCCGAGCGCCAGGCGTTCGCCGCGGTCGCCGCCGCGGCCGGCGTCCCGTTTACCGGCTTGTGGCTCGATGCGCCGGAAGCGGCGATGGCGGCGCGTCTCGGCGCCCGCCGCGGCGATGCGTCCGACGCCTCGCCCGCGGTGCTTCAATTGCAGCTGGCGGGCGACCCCGGCGTCATCGAGTGGGCCCGCATCGACGCTGGCGGCGATGCCGACACGGTGCTTGCTGCCGCCCGCCGCGCCTTGCTCCACTAAATATCCTTAAAGAATTCCTGAGTTAACCCGATCATTACGACCCGGGAACATCTTGCGTCATGGATCGGCGATGCGGTGTCGGTGAATCTTCTTGCGTTTCTTATCACGGCACTCGACGGTTTTGACGAAAATTTTAGGATTTGGAGGCAGGAGATGCATAAATTCTCTTATGAATACTCCCGGATAGAGGCATCGATCCGGGAGATCGTTCGGCTGCGCCAGCAGCGGTCGGACACCGACGATGCCGCGCTGCGCCGCGCGCTGGAGTACGAGATCGGCGAGGAAGAGCGAACCGTGGAGTTGATCCGTTCTCACATCGAGCGCGAGATGTATCGCGAGCGCATGGGGCTGCAGAGCCCGTAGCCGGCCTCGCGTGCCCCGCGGCGGAACAGCTTTCCGGGGGTGCCGGCGGCGCCGATTTGTCGTATTCTGCCGATGAGCCCGCGAACGGGCGGCACGCTTTTTGAAAGCTGCCGGGCAGGACGCAAGCGGCGGGAGGATCGCAGATGGCTACGAGGGCCCCCTATTTGAAGACGCGGTTCGGCGGCTATTACCACCGCGCCGTGCCGCAGGAAGATGCTGAACTCACCCGTGTCGGACCGGATACGCCGTGCGGCGAATACCTGCGCCGCTTCTGGCAGCCGGTGTGCTTCTCCGACGATCTCAAGGACCTGCCGCTGCGGGTCAAGCTGTTCGGCGAGGAGCTGGTCGCGTTCCGCGACGGGAGCGGCGCGGTCGGCCTGCTCGAACTGCACTGCCCGCACCGCGGCACCTCGTTGGAATTCGGGCTGGTCGGCCAGAAGGGCATCCGCTGCTGCTACCACGGCTGGCTGTTCGGCTGCGACGGCATGATCCTCGAAACCCCCGGCGAACCGGCCGACAGCACGCTGAAGGATAAATTATTCCACGGCGCCTATCCGGTGCGCGAAGCACACGGCCTGGTCTTTGCCTATATGGGGCCGCCGGAGCACCAGCCGCCGTTTCCGACCTATGACAGCCTGATCCGGCCCGGCTATCGCGTCGTGCCGGGCCGCAAATATTTCTACCCGTGCAACTGGCTGCAGATCCAAGAGAACACGATGGACCCGGCGCACACGGCGTTCCTCCACACGATCGTCAGCGGCGCGGTGTTTACCGAGGAGTTCGGGGTCTTGCCCGAGCTCGATTTCGTCGAGACGCCGATCGGCATGATCTATGTCGCGACGCGCCGGGTCGGCGACAACGTGTGGGCGCGCATGGTCGAGGCGGTGCTGCCGAATTTGCAGCAGGTCGCGCCGATCTGGGAAACCGCGCGCCGGGAGCGGCAGTTCAGCGGCCCGATGATGAGCCGCTGGCTGGTGCCGATGGACGACACCAGCACGATGTTCATCGAATTGCGCCATCTCGGTGACGGCGACAACGAGAT
>DATJUL010000206.1:0-4340 GCA_035502295.1 Allostellaceae bacterium
TGCCGTCGCGCTCGCCGCGGATCGCGACCGGCGACGCGTGCAGCGCCTGTTTCGAGCGGTCGAGATAGTGCACAAAGGCTTCGAGGCCGCCATCGTAGTGGAACGTCGCGGTGCGCGGCTCGGCCTCGCGCAAATCCTGCACCACCAGCGTCACGCCGCTGTTGAGGAACGCGAGTTCGCGCAGCCGGTGCTCCAGCGTCGTGAAATCGAATTCGGTTTTGGTGAAGGTCCGCGAACTCGGCAGGAACGTCACCTCGGTGCCGGTCTGCGCCTTGCCGCTCGCCAGCGTCGGCGCGGGCCCGAGCGCGGCCAGCGGCGCCTCCGGCACGCCGTCACGGAAGCGCATGAACCATTCCTTGCCGTCGCGGAAGATGCGCAATTCCAACAGCGCCGACAAGGCGTTGACGACCGAGACGCCGACCCCGTGCAGGCCGCCCGACACCTTGTACGAGTTCTGATCGAATTTGCCGCCGGCATGCAGCTGGGTCATGATGACTTCGGCCGCCGAGACGCCTTCCTCGTCGTGGATGCCGACCGGGACGCCGCGGCCGTTGTCGGTGACGGTGCACGAGCCGTCGGCGTTGAGGCTCACGCTGACGGTGTCGCAATAGCCTTCGAGCGCCTCGTCGATCGAATTATCGACGACCTCGTAGATCATGTGGTGCAGGCCGGAGCCGTCGTCGGTGTCGCCGATATACATGCCCGGGCGCTTGCGCACGGGATCGAGGCCGTGCAGCACCTTGATCGAATGCTCGTCATAGGCGTGCGGCACGAGGCCGGGGAGTTCGGGTTCGGCGGGGCGAGGTGCGGTTGCGTTTGTCATCTGGCCTCGGGTGTGGTTGTCACAAATCGGTATCGGACAGCGCGCCGTCGCGCACCGACAGAAAACGCGCGGCGCCGGCGAGCGGCGCGAACAGGCGGGCGTCGGTGCCGGTGATCCAGGCCTGGCCATCAAGGCCGGCGAGGATGGCGAACAGAACCGTGCGGCGGACGCGATCGAGATGGGCGGCGACTTCGTCGAGCAGGAGGAGCGGCGGGTCGCCGCGCACGCTGCGCTGCAACGCGGCCTGCGCCAAGAGGATCGCGATCAGCAGCGCCTTCTGCTCGCCGGTCGACGCCAGCTCGGCGGCGATGCCCTTGTCGGCATGCACGACGGCGAGGTCGGCGCGGTGCGGCCCGACGGCGGCGCCGCCCGCCAGCGCGTCGGCGGCGCGGCCGTCGCGCAGCGCGGCGCGCAGCCGTTCCTCGGCGGCAAGCGCCGGCATATCCCGCAGCCAGCCCTCCACCGCACCGCTGAGGCGCAAGCGGGCGCGCGGGAAGGCGCCGCCGGCGTCGCGGCAGACCCGGTCGAGTTGTTCGATCGCGTCCTGCCGCGCCGCCGCGACCGCGATCCCTTCCGCCGCCATGATCTCTTCGAGCGCGCCGAGCCAGGCGGCATCGTCGATCCGGTCGCGCAGCAGGCGCGCGCGCTCGCGCAGCGCCTGCTCGTAGCGCGCGACGCGCGCGGCATGCGCCGGATCGAGCCCCAAGACGAGGCGGTCCATCAGGCGTCGCCGTTCGCCCGGCCCCTCGACAAACAGCCGGTCCATCGCCGGGGTCAGCCACAACACGGCGAGCCGCTCGGCCAAGGCCGCCTGACCCTTTGCCGGCGCACCGTCGATGCGGATCGCGCGGCGCTCCCCACGGGTCAAGCCGGCGGGCTGAAGGCCCGCGGCGTCGGCGGCGCGGCCGGTGCCGATCGCCACGGCGCCGCGGCGCGTTGCGACCGTCGCGGCGACCGCCCAGCCGGCATGCAGGCCGGCGCCGCGCTCGTCGCGCCGGTCGAGTTCGCCAAGTCTGGCGTTGCGCAGGCCGCGGCCGGGCGACAGGAGCGACAGCGCTTCCAACAGGTTGGTCTTGCCGGCCCCGTTGGGACCGGTCAGCACGACGGTTTGCGGCGAGCCCTCGATGCGCGCCGAACCGTAGTTGCGGAAATCGGTGAGGACGAGCCGGGTCACGCCGAGGCGCCCGCCGCGCGGCGCAGGAGACGCGACGCCGACGCTCCGGCTGTCATCCTGAGCGGCGCTGAGCATGCCCTCTATATGGGGTGAAATACTTGAATTTCCGCCGATTCCGCGGCTCGGCGACACCTGTCCGGCTAGACGCGCATCGGCATCAGCACGTACAGCGCGCTCATGCCGTTGGCCTCGGCCGCGCCGTCGCGCAGGATTGTCGGCGCGCCGGCATCGGCCATCTGGAACTGCACGTATTCGCCGGCGATCTGGTCGGTAATGTCGAGCAGATAGCGCGAGTTGAAACCGATCTCGAGCGGCGTGCTCTGATAGCGCACCTCGAGTTCCTCGACGGCGCTGCCGTTTTCCGGGCTGGTCGCCGACACGACGAGGCTGCCGCGGTCAATCGCCAGTTTGACGGCGCGGCTGCGCTCGGTCGAGATCGTCGAGACGCGATCGACCGCTTCGGCGAAGGACTTGCAATCGACTTCGAGGAGCTTGTCGTTGCCGGTCGGGATCACCCGGTCATAATCGGGGAACGTGCCGTCGATCAGCTTCGAGGTCAGCGCCGCCGCGCCGACCGCGCAGCGCACCTTGGTGTCGCTGAGGCCGACCTGCACCTCCTCATCGCCCTCTTCGACGAGCTTGCGCAATTCGAGCACGGCCTTCCGCGGGATGATGATCCCCGGCATGCCGGCGGCGCCTTCGGGCGCGGTCATCTCGACCCGCGCGAGGCGATGGCCGTCGGTCGCGACGGCGCGCACGACGGGCACCTCGTTGCTCTTCGTCGCGTGCAGATAGATGCCGTTGAGATAATAGCGCGTCTCCTCGGTCGAGATCGCAAACCGGGTGCGGTCGATGAGGCTGCGCAATTCGCCGGGCGACAGCACGAAATGATGCGGCAGATCGCCGGCCGCCATGACCGGATAATCCTCCGCCGGCAGGCAGGCCAAGGTAAAGGTCGACCGGCCCGAGCGCAGCGTCAGCTCGTTGCGCCCGCCCGGCGTTTCCAGTTCGACCTGGGCGCCGTCGCGCAGCTTGCGGACGATGTCGTAAAGCGTGTGCGCCGGCGCGGTCGTCAGCCCGTCGCCCGCGATGGTGGCCGGCACGCGCTCGACGATCTCCAGATCCATGTCGGTCGCCGAGAGCGCCAGCTGACCGCCTTCCGCGCGCAGCAGCACATTCGACAGAATCGGGATCGTCGTGCGGCGCTCGACGACGCTCTGCACGTGGCTCAGCGCCCGAAGGAGGGCGGCGCGTTCAATCGTGAGCTTCATGATGCTGCAAGGCTCTAAGACGGACCGGATGGGCGACCCCGGCCGCCGCGCCGAGCCCCGGAACATGCTCGCCGGCAGACGGGCGGGCAGTATAGCACGGAACGCCCGCTGCCATAGCCGAACCGCGCGGCCGCCCTATCGTCATTGCGAGGAACGCAGCGACAAAGCAATCCCGGTCGCGAAAGCGGATTTGGCACGGGATTGCGTCGCTTCGCTCGCAATGACGGCTCCGCCCGCGGCTCAGCTCTGCAGCATGCGGCGCAACAGCTCGACGTCTTCGGCGAGGCCGCGGTCGCTGGTGATCAATTCCTCGATCCTCCTGACGGCGTGCATGACCGTGGTGTGATCGCGGCCGCCGAATTTGCGGCCGATCTCGGGCAGCGAGCGCGCCGTCAGCTGCTTGGCCAGATACATCGCGACCTGGCGCGGCCGGGCGACGACGCGGGCGCGCCGGCTCGACGTCATCTCGGCCATCTTGACATTGAAATGCTCGGCGACCCGCCGCTGGATCTCGTCGATCGTGACCCGCCGCTCGTTGGCGCGCAACAGGTCGTGCAGGATGTCCTGCGCGGTTTCCAGCGTGATGTCGCGGCCGACGAACTCGGCCTGCGCGACGATGCGGTTGAGCGCGCCTTCCAGTTCGCGGACGTTCGAGATGATCTTGTGGGCGAGAAACTCCATGACCTTCTGCGGCAGCCGCACCCGCTGCTGCGCGGCCTTGGCGTGCAGGATGCCGAGCCGCAGCTCATAGGTCGTCGGATGGATGTCGGCGACGAGCCCCCAGCCGAGCCGCGACCGCATGCGCTCCTCGACTTCAAGGTCGGAGGGCGACTTGTCGGCCGAGATGACGATCTGCCGGTTCTGGTCGACCAGCGCGTTGAAGGTGTGGAAAAATTCTTCCTGGGTCGAATCCTTGCCGCTGATGAACTGCACATCGTCGATCATCAAGAGATCAACCGAGCGAAACTCCTGCTTGAAATCCATCGTCGATTTGAACCGCAATGCGCGAATGAACTGATACATGAATTTTTCGGCAGACAAATAAATGACTTTACGGCCGGGGGCGTGCTGG
>DATJUL010000207.1:0-6745 GCA_035502295.1 Allostellaceae bacterium
CTCGCGCACCTCCGACAGTGCCGCCGGGATCGTGCGGCCGCCCTCGCGGACGATCAGCGCGATCAACGCGGCGCGGTGCTCTTCATAGCGGTCGGCGGCGCGCTCCAGGATCGCCGCGCGCTCCTCGGCCGACACCCTGTCCCACGCCGGCGCGGCGCGGGCGGCGCGTGCCAGCGCCGCCTCGACGGAAGCTGGGTCGGCATCGACGACGGCGCCGATCTGCCGCCGCCGGTCGCTCGGGTCGAACACCGGCGCGTCGGCGCCGGCCTCTTCGGCGCCGCCGACGATCGGCGCGGCGCGCCAGTCGCGGCGCATCGCGGCGCCGAACCCATCGCGCAATTCGCCGAGTGCGCGCGGGTCGGCGAGGTCGAGGCCGCGCGAATTGACCCGCGCGGGTCGGTAGAGATCGCGCGGCAGCGGGATTTTCGGGTGCGGCTTCGCCGGCAGCCGCGCCAGCCGCGCGACGGGATCGGCGATGATATCCTCGACCGGCGCCTTCTCGTCGACGAGGCGGTTGACAAACGACGTGTTGGCGCCGTTCTCCAAGAGGCGCCGCACGAGATAGGCCAAGAGGTCCGCGTGGCTGCCGACCGGCGCATAGATGCGGCACGGCCGCCCCATCCGGGCGGGCGGCACCACTTCCGCGTAGAGCGCCTCGCCCATGCCGTGCAGCCGCTGGAATTCCCAATCGCGGCGGTCGCCGGCGAGCTCTCGGACGGCGGCGAGCGTGTGCGCGTTGTGCGTCGCAAATTGGGGGTAGAAGACCGGACCCGCGGCGAAGAGGCGTTTGGCGCAGGCGAGATAGGAGACATCGGTCGCGACCTTGCGGGTGAAGACCGGATAGGTGTCGAGGCCGCGCTCCTGGGCGCGCTTTATTTCGCTGTCCCAATAGGCGCCCTTGACCAGCCGCACCATGAGCCGCCGCCCGCCGTGGCGCGCGACATCGGCGAGCCAGTCGATGAGCGGCAATGCCCGTTTCTGATAGGCCTGCACGGCAAGCCCGAGCCCGTTCCAACCGGCAAGCTCGGGCGCCAGCGCCAACGCTTCGATCAGGTCGAGCGACAATTCGAGCCGGTCGGCCTCCTCGGCGTCGAGCGTCAGGCCGATGCCGGCCTGCCGCGCCTCGCCGGCCAGGCCCAACAGCGACGGCAGCAATTCGCGCATGACGCGCTCCCGCTGCGCCATCTCGTAGCGCGGATGCAGCGCCGACAATTTGACCGAGATGCCGGGCGCCTGTTCGATCGCGCGGCCGGCGGCCGCCCGCCCGAGCGCGGCGATCGCGCGGCTGTAGGCGGCGCGGTAGCGCGCCGCGTCGGCCATCGTGCGCGCCGCCTCGCCGAGCATGTCATAGGAATGGCGATAGCCTTCGCGTTCGGCGGTATGGGCGCGCCGCAGTGCCTCCTCGATCGTGCGGCCGATGATGAACTGGCCGGCCAGGATGCGCATCGCCGCCGTCACCGCCTGGCGCCACAGCGGCTCACTCGACCGCGCGACGAGGCGGCGCAGCGCGGCGGCGAGATCGGCTTCGCCCGCGTCGCGCCGCAAGAGGCGGCCGGTCAGCAGCAAGGCCCAGGTCGAGGCGTTGACGAACAGCGAGCCGGAATGCCCGAGGTGACGCTGCCAATCGGCCGACGCCAGCTTGTCGCGGATCAGCCGGTCGACGGTGTCGGCGTCGGGGATGCGCAACAGCGCCTCGGCGAGGCACATCAGCGCCACCCCCTCGGGCGAGGACAACGCAAACTCGTGCAGGAACGCATCGATCCCGCCGCTTCCCTGCCGCTCGCGGCGCACCGCTGCGACGAGCCGGCGCGCGGTCGTCGCGATCCGCGCCTGGGAATCGGCCGGCATGTCGGCGGCCGCGAGGAGCTCGGCATCGACCGCGGCTTCGTCGCGGCGGTGGGCATCGCGGATCGCCGCCCGGAGCGGCGTCTCGGGCGGCAGTGCGTCAGTAAGGACAAGAGCCATGCGCACTATGTGGGATGTCGCCGCTAAACCCGCAGCGACAGAGCGGCGAGGCGCGCCTTGATGAACGCCCGCTCGCCGGGGTGGGCCGGCGCCGCCAAGCGCTCCTCGACCCATTGCGCGAGGTCGGCGTCGCGCTCGTCGGCGTAGGCGCGCGGGTCCCAGTGCGGCGCGAGATCGATGCCGAGCCGGGCGAGGCCGGCGATGAGGCGCGCCTCGTCGAGGATCGTCATGCCGCGCGGCGTCTGCGGTCGGCCGCTGTCGTAGAGGCCGCAGACGATGCCGCGCATGACCGGCAGCGGGCGCAGCGACTTCGCCCGCGCCCGCAGCGGCCGGAGCGCTGCGATGTTGCGCCCGAGGCGGCCGGGGCGGCGCGGCAGGATCACGATGTCGGCATCGACGTGCCCCAGAAGCTGCAGGGCCTGCAGCGCCGAGCCTTCGGAAAAGATCAGGCGGCGGGCCGCGCGATAGAGGCGCAACTGCTCGGGCAGCGCCACGGTCTCGGGATGAAACACCCGGACGCCGGCCGCCGCCATCGCCCGATCAAGCGCGGCCTCGCCGACAAACCGCCCGCGCCGCAGCCGCGCGCGCGACACGAACACCCACGGCGCCTCGCGCTCGACCGGCGCGGCGGCGGCCGCGAGGCGGTCGAGCAGGCGCAGGTAAGCGCGGTCGGCAAAGCCGCCATAGGGCCGCTCGGCCTGCGGCACGACCGAGAGCCGGGCGAAACGCGTCGGCCGGCGCACCAGCATGATGCGCTCCCGGTCGATGCCGAAATGATCGAGCATGTGCCAGAAGAACCCCGGCGGCCGCGCCTCGGGCAGCGGCGGCAGGCCGAAGACCAGCGGCGTCTCCCGATCGAGCCCTGCCGACAGCACGAGGCGCATGGCGAAATCGGCGATCATGTGGCCGAAATGCTCGGTGATCGGACCGCACCACAGGCCGCTGTCGGCGCCATCGACATCGGTGTCGGCGGGTCGCCAGCGGAGAGTGTCGCGATGGCGCGGGTTCAGGTAGCGCTCGGGGTCGAAATAGGGCCACTCGGGCGCGGCCGGGTGCGGCCGCCGATCGACCGGACGCGGGATCGCGCCCCAGCAATGGCGGACCAGCACCTGGCGCGCGAAATGCGGCCAGTCCGGCCCGCCGCGATAGGCGTCGGCCGACGGCCGCGGCAATTCCTGCGTCGGGTGGACGACGATGTCGCGGAAGCTGCGCGGGCGGCCGAACATGGGCGCCCCGTCAGGCGCAAAGATGGCGCAGCGACAGCGCGGCAAGGCTGCGCTCGACCGTCGCGCGCTCGCCGGGGTGCGCCGGCGCGGCGAGACGGCCGGCGACCCAAGCCGCGATGTCGGCGTCGCGCCGCGCCGCGTAGGCGCCCGGGTCCCAGAACGGCGCGAGATCGATCCCGATCCTGCGCAGGCCGGCGAGGAGGCGCCTCTCATCGATGACCGAGATGCCCTTGGCCTGCGACTCTTCGCCCAACCGGTTGAGGCCGTGCACGACGCCGCGCGTCGCGTCGAGATAGCGCAGCGAGCGGGCGCGCGGCCGGAGCGAGGCCTCGGCCAGGCGGTTGCCGGGCCGCCGCGTCAGGACGACGATCTCGGCATCGACATGCCCGAGGAGCTGCAGCGCATGCAGCGCCGAGCCCTCGGAAAACACGAGGCGCGGTGCCCGCCGATAAAGGTGCAGCTGTGCATCGAGATCGACGGTCTGCGGGTGAAAGACGCGGAGACCGGCCGCTTCGATGACCGCATCGAGGTACGATTCACCGGCGAAATTGCCGCGCTCCAGCCTGGAGCGCGAGACGAAGACCGCGGGATGGCCGGGGTCGGACGGCGGCGACGCGGCGCTCAATTCGTCGAGCAGCTGCAGGTAGCGCCGGCTCGGCGCGCCGCCGTGCGGCCGCTCGGCCTGCGGACAGACCGCGAGGCGGGCAAAGCGGATGGGCTGGCGGATCAGCATGACGCGCCGGCGATCGACGCCGAAATGGTCGAGAAGGCGCCAGAAAAACGGCTCGGGCGCGGCGTCGGGCTGCGGCGGCAGGCTGAAGACAAGCGGCATCGCCGGATCGAGGCGGCCGGAGGCGGCGATGCGGGTCGCGTAATCGGCGATCATGACGCCGAAATGCTCGTGGACGGGGCCGCACCAGATGCCGTCGTCGGCGCGGTCAAGCCCCGCCGGCCGCGGATGGGTGCGGGCCGCCGGGGCGAGCGGGCGCCAACGGCGGCGCGGCGCGAAGCGCGGGTTGAGATAGCGCGCGGGGTCGAAATACGGCCACTCGGCCGTCGCCGGATGCGGCCGCAGATCGACCGGCCGGGGGATGCGGCCCCAGCATTGGCGCGCCAGGAGCTGCGCCTCGAAGCGCGGCCAGTCCGGCCCGCCGCGGAACAGGGTCGGATGCGGCAATTCCTGCGTCGGATGGACGACGACATCGGCAAACGCGCGCGCACGATCGAAGGGAAGGAACAACGCGCTCATCGACGATCAATTCGGCCCGATATCCGGCGCACGAGATTAGCGGAAATTGCGGCTGGCGATGACGAGATCGTGGGCGGCGCGTCCGGGTGGGCGCACCGGGGGCGAAACGGGCGCGCGGGCGGGCAGCGGCGCGTCGCCGGTGCGCTCGCGCAACATATTGAGCCGCGCCGTCCAGTCCTGGAGATCCTCGGCGACGATGTGGATGACGCTCTCCTCGCGCTGCAAGCGGCCACGGCAATAGAGCAGCGTTGCGCCGAGCGCGGCGCGGCGGAAGCGTTCGAGCACGGCCGGCCAAATGATCAGGTTGGCGATGCCGGTCTCGTCTTCGAGCGTCACGAACACGACGCCATTGGCGCTGCCCGGACGCTGGCGGATCAGCACGAGGCCGGCGATCGCGAGCCGCCGGTCGAGCGGCAGGGCGGCCAGATCGGCGGCGGCGGCGAGGCCGTCGCGCATAAATTCGGCGCGCAGAAAGGCCAGCGGATGGCGCTTCAGCGTCAGCCCGATTGTGGCGTAATCCTCGACGACATGCTCGCCCAACGGCATCGCCGGCAGCAGCGACGCGGCAATTTCTTCGTTTCCCTGTCGGATCATGGCCGGGCATGACGAGGTTTTGCCGGTAGCTTCGGCGGCGGCGAACAGCGGCAACGGCGCTTGGCCGAGCGCCTTTACACCCCACAACCCGCGGCGCCGGTCGAGCCCGAGCGAGCGCAGGGCGTCGGCGGCGGCAAGCCGTTCCAGCGCGGCGAGCCCGAGGCCGCTGCGGCGCCACAGATCATGCGCATTGCGATAGGCGCCGCGACCGCGCGACCGCACCAGCCGCTCGGCATCAACTTCGCTCAACCCTTTGACCTGGCGCAACCCGAGCCGCAGCGCGCAGCCCCCATTCTTCGTCATGGCCGTCCCCGGACTTGATCCGGGGATTGACCCGGCCATCTCCGGCGCGCCCCCGGATCCCCGGGTCAAGCCCGGGGATGACGATTCTTGAGGCACGGCAGGCGGTTCCAGCGTAGCGTCCCAGTCGCTGTGGTTGACATCGGGCGGGTATACCGCGACGCCGTGCTCTCTGGCGTCGCGCACGATCTGGGCCGGCGCGTAGAACCCCATCGGCTGGCTGTTGAGCAGCGCGCAGGCGAACACGTCGGGGTAGAAGCATTTGATCCAGGCCGAGACATAGACCAGGAGCGCAAAGCTCGCGGCATGGCTCTCGGGGAAGCCGTAGGTGCCGAACCCCTCGATCTGGTCGAAGCACCTTGTCGCAAAATCAATGCTGTAGCCGTTGTTGCTCATGCCATGGATGAACTTGTCGCGGAACAGGTGGATGTCGCCGTTGCGCTTGAAGGTGGCCATCGCGCGCCGCAGCCGGTCGGCCTCTTCGGGCAGAAAACCGGCGCCGACGATCGCGATCTGCATCGCCTGTTCCTGGAACAGCGGCACGCCCAGCGTCTTGCCGAGCACCCGGCGCAGCGCCTCGGAGGGATAGTCCACCGGCTCCTTGCCGCTGCGCCGGCGCAGATAGGGGTGCACCATGTCGCCCTGGATCGGCCCCGGCCGCACGATCGCGACCTCGATGACGAGATCGTAGAATTCCCTGGGCTTGAGGCGCGGCAGCATTGTCATCTGGGCGCGGCTCTCGACCTGGAAGACGCCCAGGGAATCGGCCCGGCTCAGCATCGCGTAGACTTCCGGCCGCTCGGGCGGGACGCTGGCGAGGTCATAGCGGCGGCCGTAATGGCGTTCGATCAGGTCGAAGGCGCGGCGGATGCAGGTCAGCATGCCGAGCGCGAGGATATCGATCTTCAGGATTTGCAGCGCGTCGAGATCGTCCTTGTCCCATTCGATGACGGTGCGGTCCGCCATCGCCGCATTCTCGATCGGCACCAGTTCGGATAACGGGCCGCGGGTGATCACAAACCCGCCGACATGCTGCGACAGGTGACGCGGAAAACCGATCAGCTCGCCGGCGAGATCGAGCGCCAGGCGCAGCGTGCGATCCTGCGGATCGAGCCCCGCTTCGCGCACCCGCCGGTCGGCGATGGCCTCATCCGACCAGCCCCAGACGATGCCGGCCAAGGCGGCGACGACATCGCCCGACAGGCCCAGGACCTTACCGACCTCGCGGATCGCGCCGCGGGCGCGGTAGCAGATCACGGTGGCGGCCAGCCCGGCGCGGTCGCGGCCGTATTTCTTGTAGATGTATTGGATCACCTCCTCGCGCCGCTCATGCTCGAAATCGACGTCGATATCGGGCGGTTCGCCGCGCGCGGCGCTGATGAAGCGCTCGAACAGCACGTCGATCTTCGCC